>JBGTHN010000605.1:0-7216 GCA_041746235.1 Pyrinomonadaceae bacterium
TTTTTTGATGAATCAAATGATGTTGTTAATTCTCGTATATTTGTGTTTGTTTTTTGCATTTATTTATTTGATATGACAAAGAAAATTTGTCTGAATTCTAGATTTATTAATTATTGACGAATTGTAATTTAGTATTTGCAGAAACATTGGAGTAATAAGTTTAGAAATGTCTTTTATTCTTCTAACACAAAAATATAGGTTAATGTGGTTTTGCCCACGCTTTTGCGAGTGGAAAATAAAGATTTTTTGGCGGCACGGACAGAACTTTCCTTTAGAACTTCGTGACCATTTAATGCTTTTGCTTCGGTTACTTCGCCATCTTTATTGATTGTTATCTGAACGCGAATTCGTTTTTCTTTGAAGACGGACTTTTTCAATATTGCATTATCAAATGTTGTCAGTTGTTTGGCTTCAATGGTTGGAATTTCAATATGTTCGGCACCGATGTATGTGTCATATTTTACATAGGCTCGATATTTTACGTCCTGTATTGGAGTTGACTTTGGAATCAAATCACTGATTGATATTGGAGAAGGATTTGGAGCGTTGTATATGTAAGGTGTTGGAGTTTCTCCATTTGACGCTCTTTCAAGCGGCGTAAAGAGACTTGTTAGAAACACAAAAGCAATACCAATTATAAAAAGTGAGATTCCGCCAAAAACTATAATAGAGCCAATTATCGGCGTTTCAGGCTCAGTATCTATATTAATTTCATAGGGTGATGTCCATTTCCCGGAATTTATATTTGTATTTGGTTTTTTTTCAGTTTCAACTTTTTTGTCGGGAAGTTCGACAACTTTTTCCTTTTCAATTGGAATTGCAGCAAAGCAATATTCGCATTCGGCAAATTTATCCGAAATCCGAATTCGTTTAATTAAAGCACCACATTGTGAACAGGTAATTGCTTTCATAAAAGTTATTTAGCACCAAAAGTTATCAATCATATTCAAAATGGTATGTATAGATCTTATGCTTTGTTTCATTCAATGTTATTTTTTGAAATGTTGTTTTATAAGCGACATCCAAAGCATATTTGCCTAAAGGTTCCCTGCCAGAAATGATTTTAGCTTTTTCTACGTTTCCTTCATCATTAATGTTTACCTCAACTTCAACCTTTCTTTCATCAAATGGAATGGATTTTAGATTTTTTATCGTTTCTGCATTCAAGTCTTTTCTTCTAATTTTTGCATAGCCAACCTTTTCAAACCAAGGTTTTTCAACTATGTCATAGGTGATGGTTGAATCAATTTCAAAGTCGAGATACTGTTTTTCGGGGTCTGAAAGCACATTATAAAGAAGTATTGGCAAGCCGATAATTAGTAAAATCCCCAATATAATTATCACGCCTGTTTTTTGTTCGTCAGTATAATTAGTAACAGGCTCATCACTTTTAACAACACTGCTAAAAACAAGCTGTTTTTCTTTTTCGTTCAGCTTCCAAGTATTATTTTTGTGTTCTATAGTTTTAGGAAGTGCAGGAATTTCCAAGACGTTTTCTATTTTGATAGGAATCTTCGCACGGCAATAATCACAACTGACAAAACCAGCTTTCGTTGAAATCTTCGTAATCAAAGCACCACATTGTGAACAGGTTATTGCTTTCATATTTCCTAAACTAATCACCGCACTCTACTTCTAAAGCGGTTATTAATTTGTCACCTGAAATATCGTAAATTTCGGTTGACATTCCGCCATAAGAATAAAATCCTTCAATAACAATTTCCATTTTTCCATCACCGTTTAGATCAGCTACTGCACTTAAATTAAATTCACTTAAATAATCTTCTTGTTCGGGGAGTTTCGGATAAAATTCGCCATCAATCAATATGTTTTGCGTTTTTCCATTAATTATCTTTTGCATCAATACAAATGAATAATCTTTGGCTTTTGCTGTCGAACGAGTTATGTTTTCACCATCAAAATAAGTTGTTGCTTCAATAAAAACCTCTTTTGTTCCGTCACCTTCAAGGTCAACAGTATAAACTCCTTCAAGTTTTATTTGTTTGGTAGAAATACCTTTGGTTTTCAGAAAGTCTAAAGCGATTTTTTTGTAGTCTTTATTGTTTTTGTCTAGACTTTGCGGAATACGTGGAACTGGATTCCATTTTGCATTTGCACCAATGGCGAGATTTGGATTTAAACCGCTTTTGTCCCAATTATCTTCAGGCACAGGTGTTGTCGCCGATTCTCCAAAGAAAAAACTATATGTTCCGCAACCCCAAATTTCACTGATCGTGCCATAGATTTTTGTCGGCTTATCGTATTTGAAAGAATCAAAACCTAAAAACTCAGTTGGTTTTCTGATATGCGGTTGTATTTCAGTATCTTTTAGCCATTTGCCGTTTTGTATTCCGCCGACAAGACCTTTTTTATGAACAATCGGAATATATTCATCTTGTGAAAAAACTGCGAGAGTAACTGTCAGCACAAATATGATTGTAAAAAGAAATTTCATTTTTATCCCCCAAACTTTAAAGAAACAAAATTGTATGATAATTAACCATTGTTTTATTATGACAGATTTTTGATATGTTTTTGCTTTAAATATATTATAGAAGACAAAGCATTTAACGCAAAAAAGCATCAAAGTTTATGTCCTTAAAGTGTTGCAGGACTTTAATTTATTCTGTAACTTAACATTGCCAACTCCCGCAAAGTATAAAATCACTGCAAATCAATAAAACCGGAAAAGTAACTATGAAACTAAGAATTTTATCAATCATTTTTTTTGTTTTTTTAATAACAACTCCAACTTTTGCTCAATCAAGTAACGATTGGGTTCGATTTAGAAATGGAAATATGCCATCCGACGCAGTTGAAGGCGGATATGAAAGTAATGGAGAGAAAACTTTTGTCTGCCGTGTTCGTTACGGTGGAAGTTATATCAGTGGAAGAGCACAATATAATCAATGTTTTTACAATAAGGGAAACGGTGAATCATCGGCTTCAAATTTTGAAGTGTTAGTTGGAAAAGGTTATAGCTGGAGCAGATCCAAAAATTATGATCGTGCAGTTGTTGCCGGTGGAAGTTCTGAAGAGAATTATTATGTTTGTCGTGTGAGTGCGAGTGGAGGTTTATATCCGGGCAGAACAGAAAACGACAATTGTTATTATACAAGGGATAGACGCGGTTATTCGAGCCGCACTTTTGAGGTATTACAAGGTAATAGTTACAACACAAATTTGCTCGGTGCGGCATCGCGTGGAGATTATCAAGCGGTTAAAGATGCATTGCGAGATGGACAAGCAATAAATCAAACTGATAGCAATGGCAAAACTGCTTTGATGTTGGCATCGGAAAAAGGATATGAATCGGTTATTCGTGAATTACTTTATGAACGTGCAACGATTGATCTGCCTGATAAAACGGGAAATACAGCATTGATGTTGGCGGCAGCAAATGGTTACAGCGATATTGTCAGAAATTTGTTGCGTGAAGGTGCGAATTTTAATTCCCGTAATGATAATGGCGATACAGCTTTTACTTTAGCGGCTTCGGGCGGACATAGCCGTTTAATCAGCGATTTTTTGAATTACGATGACTTTGGCAGAGTTGAGCGTTCGGATGTAGAAAGAGGTTTTCGCAACGCCGCATATAACGGACATACAAATGTTTTGGAATTGTTGTATGAATACGGAGCAAGTGTCGAAAGTCAGGGAGCAGATGGACGAACTGCTTTAATGCTTGCTTCAATGGGCGGAAAAGCCGATGCGGTCAGATATTTATTGCGAAATGATGCAAGTATAAATTCTCGTGATAATAATGGATTTACGCCGTTTTTATATGGAATTGATGCTGATTCAGAAAGTGTTTTAAGCGTTTTTATGGACGAAAGTAAATTTATCAAATTTGATGATGCGGAAGCCGAAAGAGGTTTAATATTAGCGGCAAGCAATGACCGACGAAGATCACTTAGATATTTACTTCAAAAAGGCGTGGATGTGAACAGTCAAAATCAGAGCGACGGATTAACGCCCTTGATGTTGACCTCAGGTGGGGGACATGATGAAGCTACCGAAATACTGATAAATTCAAATGCAGACCTCAATATTCAAAACGATGACGGCGAAACCGCTTTGATGTTGGCGGCGGCAAATTCAAAAAACAATACAACAAAAGTGCTTATAAAAGCCGGTGCAGATTTGAATTTGCGGGACAAGAATGGTCTGACAGCACTCGGTTGGGCGATACGAAATAAGCACAAAGACACACGCAAAACTTTAGAAAAGGCTAAAGCTAAACAGTAAAAAGAAGTTTGCGAAGTGATAAAAACTCTTGCAATATGAATAAAAAGCGATATTTTGAGCAAGGGAAGTTCAATTAAGTGTCTTCAATAAAAAGCAGATTTTCGGAAAAAATAAACGATTTTCGCAAAGAATACGGGAAGATCGGATTTTGGGCAATTTTCGCAATGGTTATGCCCATCATCGGACTTTCCGTTCTTTTGGGCGTGATTTATGAATTAAGCCCCTGGATAAAAGCAAATCCGACAATCAGTGTTCCGGCGTTTATTATTACGATCTCAATACTTTCAGGTTTAGCGATTTTGCCGACGAATATCGTTGGAGTGACAAGCGGTTGGGCGTTCGGATTTCCGCTCGGACTTTTTACGATGCTTTTTGCGATCGGTGGTGCGGTTACGATAAATTTTTTCATTTCAAAACGGCTTGCCGGAAAAACTTTTAAGCAGGTACTTGATGAAAAACCTAAAATAAACGCAATTTACAAAGCACTTCTTGATGGAAACACTTGGAAGGTCATTTTAATAATAGTTTTGCTCAGACTTTCGCCCGCAACTCCCTTTGCTGCCACAAACTTTATGATCTCGGCTTCGGGAGTTTCAATGAAGTCTTACATTTTTGCAACAGTCATAGCTTATGTTCCGAGAACTTCCGCAACAGTTTTTGTCGGTTCAAGTTTGAGTCAATTAAATTTTGACCAACCACAAGAATCATGGTTGTTGATACTTGGAATCGTCGCCACAATTATCGCCACGATCGTCATTGGAGTTTTGAGCAAACGTGCATTAAATCGTTTGACTTTGGATAATTCAATTTCGTAACTTGCGTAATTTCTCAACAATTAGCAAACTTCTTTTGTGAAAAATAGTTTTGAACAAGTTGTTAAAATACTGAGCGTTGAAGCGGATGCAATTGAGCGTGCGGCGGAAAATCTTGATAAAAATGCGGTTGAAAATGCGTTGGATATTTTGTCTGAATGCGAAAGCAAAATAATCGTTCTCGGCATCGGAAAATCGGGCGTGATCGCACAGAAGATTTCGCAAACGATGACTTCGACGGGAACAGTGGCGGTTTTTCTTCATCCGTCAGACGCTTTGCACGGAAGTCTTGGCGTAATTACAAAAGGTGATGTTGTTATCGCTTTGAGTAATTCGGGCGAAACGGACGAAATTCTCACGCTTTTGCCGACGCTCAAAAATCGAAATATAAAGATCATATCAATTGTCGGAAACATAAATTCGACGCTCGCTCGAAACAGCGATGTTGTTCTTGACGCTTCGGTTGACAAAGAAGCGTGTCCATTAAATCTCGCTCCGACAACCTCAACAACCGTCGCCTTATCAATCGGCGATGCTTTGGCGATGACTTTAATGCAATCAAAAGGTTTGACTGAAAAAGACTTCGCCGAAAATCATCCGGCTGGACGTTTGGGAAAACGCTTGACTCTAAAAGTAAAAAACTTAATGCACGAAAGTCCGAATATTTCACCGAATGCAAACTGGCTTGAAGTGGTTAAAGCACTTTCAAAATTTACTCTCGGTGCTGTTAATGTAGTTGACAAAAATAATAATTTGCTCGGAATAATTACCGACGGCGATTTACGCAGGACAATCGAAAAAACTCAGCACGAAAATTTCTCGACACTCAAAGCAGAACAAATGCTCACCGCAAATCCAACTGTCGCAACTCCCGAAATGCTTGCGTTCGACGCTTTAAAACTTATGGAAGAACGTGAACGTCAAATTTCAGTTCTGCCTGTGGTTGATGAAACTAAAGTTTGTGGATTATTGAGATTGCACGATATTGTCAGGAGCGGTTTGTAATGAGTTTATATGATGACCAGGAAGCAATTTTGAAGGATTGTACTGCAAGGTTTGAAAAGTTGGGCGTTGAATATATGCTGACTGGTTCAATGGCTTTGCTTCATTATGCGGTCGGAAGGATGACAAGAGATATTGATATTGTAATTGAGGTTTCAAACACTGATTCAAAAAGTATTATTGAGGAGTTTGAACCAGATTATTATGTTCCGCACAACAGAGTTCAAGATGCAATGAAAAGGAAGTTTATGTTTAATCTTCTTCATCAAGAAACGGTTGTAAAAGTAGATTGCATAATTCGCAAAGATTCGGAGTATCAAAAATTAGCATTTGAAAATAGAAAAAAGATCAAATTTGGTGATTTTGAAGTTTGGACGATTAGCAAAGAAGATTTGATCTTATCTAAACTTCTATGGTCAAAAGATACAAAATCTGAATTGCAAATGCGTGATGTTAGTAATTTGTTGCAGACGGATTATGATGAGTCTTATGTAAAAACTTGGGCAAATAAATTAGAAATTCATCAATCATTAAACGAATGTTTAGAAATGTTAAAATAACTCAATGTTAAATGATACAACAAAAGAGATTGCCAAGATGCAAAATGATTTATGGTTAAAAAAGTCACCGGAAGAACGTGCTAAAGCAGTATTCGGTATGTTTGCTACTGCACGTAAGATAATTATTGCCTCATTGCCGAAGAATCTAAGCGAAAAGGAATTCAAAAAACAACTTTATGAAAGAACCTACGGTGAGCCTTTGCCGAAGGATTTTTTTGATTGATTTCTTAAACACGGATAAACCTTCGTTTTGGTTTGTCCGTATTTTTTGTTTAAATTTAATTCCAACTTGCCTATTCTCGCAAGCATCTTTAATTAAAGAAAAGTATTTACAATTCCTAAAAAAATAAATAAATGAAAAAGAAAATAATAAGTCTATTGATCGTAATTTTTGCGATGCCGTTCATTTTTTCGTATTTAATATCCGTATAATCACCAGCACTGATCCAATCGAATTTCATTTAAAGCTCCTTGATGAATTGAGAAAACGCACTCAATGCGCCTTCGGGGTTTTCCATGTGAATCACATGGCCCGAATTTTTAATTACTTCTACAGCTATTTTGGGGTTTTGATCAATCAACTTTGCCCATATT
>JBGTHN010000606.1:0-3569 GCA_041746235.1 Pyrinomonadaceae bacterium
GAAAAGTTTTCCACAGGTGGAAAACTTTTTGTGGAAACACGTAAAGGACACGCACTCATAGATTTACATCGTGCTAACAAGGAACAACTTGTGCATTTTGGAGTGCTTGAGGAAAACATTTACACAGCACCATTTTGCACGATGGAACGCACCGATCTGTTCTTTTCGTATCGAGTTGAAAAGAAAAAATACGGCAAAACGGGACGTTTGATGTCTGTCATCGGAAGAAAATAAATAGAATTATTCAGCTAATTTTATATTTGCATCTTGCAGAGTTTTATTAAATAAAACCTTTGAATTTCCCGAAACTTCGCCCTTACCTTTTTTGTCTCCGAAGTAAGTTTCAAAATTTCCACATTCATAAGATATAACTAAATCAACTGTTTGTTTTGCGTCGGAAATTCGCAGAGCGTGTCGTGGATTGAAACATTTTGTATCGTCAAGATGTTCATTTGCTAAATCATTTAGAAATGCCTTGGTTAATAGATCACGAAAGCCTCGGTTAGTAATTTCGGTTTTTCCTATGACCGAATAACCGTGAAAGTCTTCCGAGTTCTCGATTTTCTTAAAAGGTTCGATGGAATAAACGGTTAGGTTTTTGCCGTTTGAATAGGTTTGAAAAGAATTAGAAGGAAAGGCTTTCGCAATTTGTTCCTTTCCTGCATGACGCGAGAAAAGCCAAAAAGCGAAAGCGATAATCGAAATGGTCGAAACCAAAAATGTATAAAAAATTACTTTGCGAAAGCGTTTCATTAAACTGATGCCGTTATCCAGACCGATTTTGTTTTCGGTGCATAGCAAACTTCATTTGTGCAAGCCTGATAACGAATATTTGCTTTCACACGAACCGTATTACCGCGAAAGTTTTTTGGAACTGTGACTTTAAAACCAAAAACCACACGTCCTTCATAAACGCTGATCGGTTCGTCCGAAAAAGAAAATTTTCGCATCTTGCCCGCCGGATAAGTTACACCAAAAGCCTTAACGCCCGAACCGCTGACACTTACACGAGTTGGAATCGCATATTCATTTCGCGGATTATAAGAATTAACATGCAATCCGCCCGGAATGTTTAAAACTACATAACCGCGAACGGTTTTTCCCTTGCCCGCTTTACTTAGCGAACCACTAACCGACTGAGCATTTGCTTCGCCGATAAACAAAAATCCGATTGCAAAAAATAGACCGATAAAAAGATATTTTTTCATAACTATATTATTAATGATTATTTGAGGGGATTTTATTCCTACTCTTTTTCAAGATGCTTTATAAAGTCAGATGGTTTGAATCAAAATGTCAGAAACCTTTTATGAATTGCTATTTTAACATAAAACTTTCCATCATCTCGCAAGCCTTTTCCGTATATTCTTCGCCATAAGGTTCTAAAATTGTCGTTTTTAATTCATAAGTTTTGCTGTGTTTTTTGCTTTGCACAATTTTTCGCAGAACTTTGTATTCAACTTCATCCTCAGTTTTTTCAGTTCTGATGATCGTGCCTTTTTGATCTACGGGAACGTCATCGAAATTTTTCTGAGAAATAAATTTTTCGTCGCTTGCCTTAATCTCTTTAACGAGTTTAGAAAAATTCAAACCGTCCGAAATACGCAGACGAACCCTCGCACGCCAGATGTTTCTCGTTGATCTTTCGCCGTAAAGTTTTGAGTAAGCCTCAAAAGGGAAGTCAGGTTCATCTCGCAAAGGATACAAAAAACCTTCTGCCTTTTCGATGATAAAATCATCTTTTTCAACGGTTTCAGGTTCATAAGCCGCTGCCGCATGCTTTTTTATTTTTGTGGAGACAATAACCATTATTAAAACGAATATGCCTCCGATAATTAAAATTTCCATAGTTATTAAAATGGAAAATGGAAAGTGGAAAACGGATAGTTTTTCTGAAGTCTGCGAAAATTTGAAAATTTTCAACTTGAAATAATTCAAAATTATCCATTATTAATTTTCCATTATCCATTACTCATAGCCGCAAGTTGTCCGCACGCCGCAAAAATATCGCGTCCTCTTGGAGTTCGGACATAAGCCGAAATTCCGTTTGATTCCAAAATGTTTTTGAACTCGTCAATTTGCTCCAAACTTGGTGGTTCGTAATCAAGCTGTTCGGCTGAATTGTGCGGAATCAGATTTATTTTTACACGCGTTAGATCGTATTTTTTTAACAATTTCGATAATTCTATTGCGTGTTCATCCGAATCATTTACGCCGCCGAGCAAAACATATTCAAATGTAAAACGCTCGCCTCTTCTAAGAGATTTTTGAAATTCTTTTGCCGCAAGGAGCAATTCTTTGATGTCCCATTTTTTATTTATCGGCATTAATTCATTTCGCAATTTGTCATTCGGTGCGGAAAGAGAAATTGCCAGATGTGGACGTTTTTCGAGTTTTGCAAATTCGTAGATCTTCGGAACGATTCCAACGGTCGAAACTGTAATGCGATTCGGGACAATAAAAAGTCCGTCTTCTTCGGACATAATTTCGACAGCTTTTATTAAATTTTCAAAATTCAAAAACGGCTCGCCCGCTCCCATCGCAACAAGATTTGTGCCGTGCGGAGTTTCATTTGCAACGCCGTAAACATCATTTAAGACAATAATTATCTGTTCAACAATTTCGCCGACAGTTAGATTTCTAAGCAGACCGAGTTTTGCTGTCAAACAAAAATCACACTTGAGTGGACAGCCTGATTGCGACGAAAAACAAATTGTATCGCGTTTTTCGGTTGGAATATAAACCGTTTCGACAGGATAGCCATCGTGTGTTTTCATCAAGAATCGGCGAGTTCCGTCGTTTGAAATATATCGTGATTCAACTTCTAAAGTTGAAGTGGTTGCAGTGTCATTCAACTTCGCACGAAAGTTTTTCGGCAGAGAAGTAATCTCATCAAAATCAAGCAAACGTCTTTCGTGCAAGCCTTTGAAAATTTGCGACGCACGATATTTCGGTTCACCGATCTCCGTTACAAAATCGCTAAGTTCGCTTTTATCCAGTCCTGTTAAATGTATCTTTTCGCTCATTGATACTTTTATTTTAACTTAATTTTGATTGAAAACGCATCAATACGTTTTCGATAGTTTTATGATAAACTTTTCTCTAAAAATATCGTTATGAAAAATAAAGCTATTATCGGTGGGATCATCGCCTTAATTTTAATTGTTCTGTTGGCGTTGTTTTGTTTTTGGGTTGGCAAAAAAATAAACAACAGCATTCGTGGCACACAGGAAGAAAAAATCGAAAAATCTGCTCCCGAAGAAAAAACCACTTTACCTCAAAAGATCGAAACAGTTCAGCAAGCTAAGGAAATCTATCTCACACTCGGCAATCCGAGCGATGCCAAAGACGGCGTAATTAATCAAGATAATTATTTGATGGTAAATAAATCTTTTGCACTTTCTTATAATAATAATAAAGGAACAGCGAATTGGGTTGCGTGGCGGATAACGAAATTTGATTTGGGAGATGTGGATAGACAAAATAATTTTCGTTCCGATCAACGATTGCCGAAGGGATTTAAACAAATAAATGCGTCAGATTATTCAAGAAGCGGTTTTGACCGCGGG
>JBGTHN010000607.1:0-4250 GCA_041746235.1 Pyrinomonadaceae bacterium
CGGTTTTCCAGTATTATCAGTATGGGATTCGATCACGACGCTGTAATCGGGACTGTTGGCAACAACCTGTGTAAGTTCGGTCAATTTTGCCTCGTTCGTTGTAGAAAAACCGCTGACACGAATTCCCGACCAGTAATTTTCGGGTAAAGTCAGAACTATTCCACGTTCGTTTTTGTCAACAGATCCGAAACGGCTCAAAGATTGTATTAAAACTTCTGAATTTCCTTCGATTCTTTGTTTCTTTTTCTCTTTCTCTCGTTCCTCTTCGAGAAGATTCTTTTTGGCTTCAATAGTCGCAAGTTTTACATTTGCATCCTGCACTTCTTGGCGAAGTCTTGTAATTTCATCCTTTAAAGATGAAATTTGCTTTAAGTAATTCATTGAATCACGCTCGGCTAATTCTCTTGCACGGGTTTCGCTCGCTAGATCATTCTTTAATGACGAAATTTCGCTTTGAGCGTCCGAAAATTTATTTTCCGCATCTCTCATTTCGGCATCTTGGCGAAGTTTCTCATTTCGTTTTTCGCGTGCTTCTTTGCGAATTGCCGCTGTAGATTCCGCCTGAACTGCCTGACTGATCGCTTTTCTCGCGGCAATATCAATGTATTCTTCATCTCTTCCAGCTTCCCAAGCACCTTCGGCATTTTTCAGCAGAACTTCGGCTTGTCGTAATTCTTCCGTCGCGTCACGTTCGGCACCGGCATATTTTGCCAAAGCCAAGGCTTGTCTTGCCTGCAAAATTGTCGTCGGTGTTTTTTGATAATCAACATCAGCTATTTGCGGAGTTCTAGCATCACGAAAGTAGTCGCTTGAATTTCCAAAATAGGAAATTGATGAAATAGTCGGAATTGTTCTACCGCTTTTTGAATATGGACTCAAATTTTCAAGCATAATTTCCTGACTTGGGCGTGTAACAAGAAAATGCGGTTCAGCAGTAATTATCAAAGCAAATGTTTGCAAAGGTGTCGTAACTTTGATCGTTGAATCAAATTCCCAAAACCCGCGTCGTTTGATCTCACCGAGATTATCAACCTGTCCATTCGGCGAAATCGCCCACAAAACATAAGTTGCATAACCTGCACCGAGTTCAAATGGTCGCGGCATCTTTGAAACGGAAAGTTGTATTTCAGTCCCATTTTTACTGGTTCGCTCGATCTTTGCCTCACCTTTCATACGTGGAAACCGCGTCGTCCCGCGAAAACGCACAATTGCTTCGGTATCTTGCGGATAAGTAATGGCTGTTGTTTGCCTTGGAATATCGGCTTGAGCAAATGTATTTGCTGTTAAAAACATTAAAACTGAAAAAATCAATATAAACTTAAGGGCTAATTTATTTATCATATATTCTTCTCCGAAAAAGACTCTATTCTATTAAATGATGCAATTAATATATTTGAAGTTGTAAATCTTATCATAAAATAATAGATTTTCGACAACTTTGGACTTTCTACTTGGAACTAAAGTATATTCAATGTTTTAGAATTTTAAATGAACGATTTCAAAAGACTTCTCAAATATTTACGTCCGCATTTGCCGATTTTTATCGTCGCTTTGATAGCGATGTTTTTAACTGCACTCTTTGAAACAGCGACGGGAGCGTTACTTGTTCCTTTAATAGATCAATTCCAACCAAACATTCCCAAAAATACTTCCACATTATTCGGCTTGCAAAACTTTATCCCAAACGTCAAAGATGATTGGTATAGTGCGTGGATAATGATCTCGATCTTTTTGATCGGCTTTACTTTCTTAAAAGGCGTAATGCAGTTTTTTTCAACTTATCTGATGTCCAAAATTGGTCAATCGGCGATTTTAGAATTGAGGGAAGAACTTTATGCACATTTACTAAAACAATCGGCTTCGTTTTTTGAAAATCATCGAACAAATTTTTTGGTTGCCAGACTTGTTACAAGTTGTGCGGCGATTGAAACCGCCGTTTCGTCAAATTTACGTGATGTTTTACGCGAATCAATAATGCTTATATTTTTCGTCGGTGCGGCATTTTATTTCAATTGGCGTTTGATGCTCGGAGCATTATTGATCGGACCAATCATCGGTTTATTGACCGCAAAATTCAGCAAATCTCTGCGAAAACTTGCCGATGTTTCATTAAAAGGCAATCAACAATTAACCGACACCGCTCAGGAAGCAATATCAAACCAAGCGATCGTCAAAGCATATACAGCGGAAAACAGAGAGAAATCACGTTTTAAAAAAGTCGCCGAATTGATCGCTTATGCAAATTTACGCGGATCAAAAATAGCCGCAACTTCCCCGCCGATCATTGAAACCATTGGAATTATTGCTATGGTCATATTTTTCTACTTCGGTTTGCGAGAAATAAATGTCGGTTATATGGAACCCGCACAATTTTTTGCATTTTTGTTTTTTCTGTTGCGAAGTTATGATCCGATGCGAAAACTCTCGCGGCAACATAATGAGATCGTCAAAGGCTTTGCCGCCGCACAGGATGTTTGGGATATTTTAGATCAATCGGACACACTTCCAGAAAAAGAAAATGCGGTCAAACTAGAAAATCTTATTGATAAAATCTCGATTAAAGATGTTTCTTTTAATTATCAAGACGAGGAAAAACAAGTCTTAAAAAACGTAACTCTAGATATTCCAAAAGGTCAGATGATCGCACTTGTCGGCGAAAGTGGCGGCGGAAAATCCAGTTTGATAAAACTTATCCAAAGGCTTTATGATCCGACCGAAGGTGCGATATTGTGGGATGGAATTGATTTACGGGATGCTGATCTTTTCAGTTTCAAAAAACATATTGCATTGGTTACACAGGAAACCGTTTTATTTAACGATACAATTCATTACAACATTTCTTACGGCAAACCCGACGCGACCGAAGCAGAAATAAAACACGCCGCCGAAGTAGCTTTTGCCGATACATTTATCGAAGAATTACCCGAAAAATACAACACTTTGGTTGGCGAACGAGGTTTATTTTTATCCGGTGGACAACGCCAACGAATTGCAATTGCCCGTGCTGTTCTCGTTCACGCACCTGTTTTGACTTTGGACGAAGCGACCTCCGCACTCGATACTGAAAGTGAACAATTTGTAAAAAAAGCACTTGAAAATCTGATGAAAGATCGAACGTCAATAGTTATTGCTCACAGACTTTCAACCGTCAGAAAAGCCGATAAAATAGTTGTTCTGCAAAACGGTAAGATCATCGAAAAAGGCACGCACGATGAACTAATAAAGCATCAAGGAACTTATAAAAAATTATACAAAATGCAATTTGCAGAAGATAAAGTAAGTAAAAATTAGAAAATAAAAGGCAAAAATAATTATTATGAAATCAATGACAGGATTCGGACGCGGTGAAGTTTCGGGAAAAGATTTTACCGTTTCCATCGAATTAAAAACAGTTAATAATCGTTTTTTGGATGTAAATTTGCGTCTTTCAAGCGAACTTCAACCAATTGAATCAGATTTAAAAAATCTAATTTCAAAACGTCTTTCACGCGGACGGGTTGACGTTTTTTTGAATTACGAAAAAACAAGCGATGTCATGTATGAACTAAATAAACCTTTAATTTCGGGATATATCACAGCATTAAAGGAAATGAAGGAAGAATTTGGACTTGAAGGCGAACCGGATATGAATTATATCGCCCGTTTGCCGAATGCTTTGCAAACAACAAAAGATGATTTGAATGAGGACTTTTTGGAAGGTGTAAAAACCGCACTTACAAACGCACTGGACGACCTCGAAAAAATGCGTGAAGTCGAGGGCGAATCGTTGAAGAATGATCTTAAATCTTTATTAAAAAGCATCGAAGATCAATTGCCGATAATCGAAAATGAAGCTGAAAATGTTTCGGAAGAATATTTTGACCGCTTGCAAAAAAAGATCGAAAAATTACTTTCAAAAAGCGATTCGCAAATCGAAATAGATCAAGCCAGAATCGCTCAAGAAGTCGCATATTTAGCTGATAAAAGCGACATTTCCGAAGAGATCGTTCGTTTAAAAAGTCACATCGAACAATTTCATTCAATAATAAATGAAAATGAAGCCGTCGGTAAAAGATTGGATTTTTTAACGCAGGAATTTAACCGTGAAGCAAACACGATCGCTTCAAAAACGCAGAATTTAACAGTAAAAGAAGCAGCGTTAGTGATAAAAGCCGAGATCGAAAAAATCCGTGAGCAAGTTCAGAATGCTGAATAGCATTCGAATTACTTAAAACTTTAAAAGAAAATTCCCCCACGAATCTGCACGAATA
>JBGTHN010000608.1:0-2760 GCA_041746235.1 Pyrinomonadaceae bacterium
AATCGTATAAATAGCCCGTTCCGATCGCTTTCGGTTGTTTGATATTTTCCATATCAAAATCAAGACGGATCGGCTTTTCTTTTGAATAAATATTTGGTCTCTGAGCATCCACGGACAAACTCAAAAACATCGAAATCGCTATAGTAAAACCTATTAGTTTTTTGCTAAACATTGTGCTCATCCCCAATTGATTAAAACGTTTTTCCAAAACGCCAAAATATCCCGCCTCTTTCCGGGCTTTGTGCATAAAGAAGTGTAAGGGCTACGCTTGAACGTGACATGATTCGAAACCCGCCGCCCCAGGTGCCTCGGACATTACGCCACTTCAGTTCGTCATAATTGTTATAAACTTGCCCGAAATCACCAAAGAAAACACCCTCTACTCCTGTAAAACCACTCGTTTCAAAACCCTGCATAAGCCGGAATCGATATTCGACATTTAGGTGCATCGAATTTATGCCTTGAAATCGAAAAGTATCGTAACCACGCAGCGTTTCGGCATTTCCTAATCTTGCAAGTTTGAACACCGGAATGTCTGAATTTCCCTTTGGATCTTTGAAATCACCCAGAAAACGCAGGGCGATAACCCGAAGTTTATTGCCGAGCGGAATATATGTCCTTGCATCCACTTTGTAATTTATCCATCCGAAATCGTTCCTCCCAAAGCTGTCGGCGTTTGAGAAATCAAAACGCGTCGACCAACCTGAATGCGGATTTTCGGGTTCATCCAGATGTTCTGCCTGAACAAAAAAACCGGAATCCAGCAATCTGATATTGCGATCCAGCCCCGGGAGCGTCACCGCGTTAAATCTTGCAGTGATCGGAATTAAGAGGTCTCCACCACCTTCGGTAATGTCGTTTTTCGTAAATTCTGAAAACGCACCAAACTTCAGGTGTTTACTTAGCTCGAAACCAATTGAAAGTTTTGCACCAAGTTGGCGGTGGTAATAGGTCGTCTCATCACCTCTCACAGAATTAGCACCGGCACCATAAAAATCTTCTTGCGATAATAAAAGCTGTTGGCCGATCAGTTTGATCTCGAGCTTCTTATCCGCAAACTTCTGCGGCGTGATTTCAAGACCGAAAGTATTCCGGACGTATCTTTTTGTCGTTACCAGTGACGAACCAACTAGGCGAAAATCTTTTGATAAGTAGTCTTTTGTAGAGGCGGTAAACCCAACCCCGAAACCCGAATCTTCCGTAACACCTCCAAACAGTGGGTTTATCGGAAAAGTTGTTGGGCCGAAAAGGATCAGATATTGCTTTTCTTCCTCAAAGATGGTCATTCCGTTAGACGCGGCAGGTGCGATCGCCCGAAAAGGTTTCATCAAAAACCCGCCGATTGCCGAACGTCGTTTTTTAATATCTTCAGCCGTAACTATCCTTCTCCGGCCTTGGTGCGTTTGTTTTTCTTCCGCAGCACTATCTGTTTGCCCAGGTTTGTCATCAGCAGTTTTGTCGTCACGGTCGTCGTCTTCCTCCGCAACTGTTTTTTCGGATGGTAAAACTATTTTCTCTATTTTTACCGTAGAATTTGTTTTGTGTTTTTTTGACTTCTCAGCATCTTCATTTTCTGATTTCTGAGTCTCACCCTGCGCTAAAGCACCTTCGGGCAGAATGATCAATAGAAAACTCAATGCTAACAATCTTGTTGTTTTTCTTAACATAAATTTATCACCAAACCTAAACTGTTTGTAATTTATGTTTTGGTGGTTGAGAATTATTCCAAAGGGAGTTTTTTTATCATTTAAGAAGCGCGCAAACGGTTGAATTCACTCATCCTGACAAACTTGGAACTAGAGTCGCTACAAATGAGACGAGTTTTGTTCAAAATTTAAAGACGAAATTGGTTAGATTTGGCATCGGCGAAAATGCTAAGGTGAAGGTTAAGGTTAAAGACGACAAGAAAATCAAGGGCTGGATCAATGAGAGTAACGACAATACCTTTTTGGTAGTTGTCGAAGCCGGATCGGTCACGGAGATTCCATATCTGCACACGACAAGTGAACGGTAATAACTTGTCAATCGGCGCCAAAATCGCCATTGGCATCGGTTTAATCCTTGGATTCACGAACATACTAGTTCTTGCTGGCAGAACATAGTTTCGGAAACCTTGTTTGTCGCAATGCAATCGCAGTATTTTGGAAAGTTATAATAACTTGCTCGATCCCCAACGTCGTCTGAATGATCGATAATGTTCCGAAACGACTTTTTTATTATCTCTGGTCACTTTTGAAATAGATTTCTCGGTTTTTTCAGATGTATCTGTGCTTTTGTTTTCTTGCCTTTCTTCAGCAATGTTATTTAGGTTGTTTTTATTGATTTCTGTTTTTTTCATTTCATACTCCGAAATAAAGATTTATGATTTACTTGCGAAGTTAAAGAGTCGTTGCAGGATTTAGATCGACATGGAAATTAAATTCGCAAAAAATTCAGCAGCTATTAGTTAATCTTCACAAACTGTTCGTATATAAATATGACTATAAAGCTCGGTATTATTCCAAAACAATCCGAAGTCCTACTAAATTGCAAGTGCTTGGTTATTTTTGCCGGAAACCACATATCAGTCTCGAAAATTAAGAGAGTTGATCTTCCGTTTTGCTTTTAAACTCCTGGCCGACAAAACGGACCGCAAAAATCCAGATAATGATCAGAACCACAGTACCGATTGAAAGCCAGCGCACCATGCTGAAATCACTGAACACTGCACTTATCACCAATGTAACGCCGATCGCCAATACCTTAGCAAATCGCTGGACA
>JBGTHN010000609.1:0-3752 GCA_041746235.1 Pyrinomonadaceae bacterium
AACGCCGGATGACAATGGTTCGCCGATCACATCCTACAAGGTTTATCGCGGACTTCCGGGAGGAAGTGAGCAGATGATCGCGGAAGTGAGTGGATCGGAGAACAGTTTTATTGACAGACGGTTTGGAAGTCAGAACAATCGTGGAATTTATTATCGCGTCACAGCGACGAACCAATTCGGCGAAAGTCCAAAGAATGTTAAGTTCTTTGCCGCCGATGGAAGACGCAGCGGCAGTAAAGAAAAGTCTAGAATATCTAGCGACTAATTACTGACTCTGATACATCAAAAGCGGAAGGACAAAAATATCTGTTCTTCCGCTTTTGATGTCAATATTATTGGTGAAATTTAGGAAAAAGATGACTTATTAATCTATACAGAATACAAGTTCATGTAATTTTTAGTCAGAGAGGTATGCAGTATAGACCAAGTTACTTTAATGTTTGACGAAACTTTATTTAGTAAATTTAGTCTTTCTAATAAAAGTTTTACAAAAATCTCAAGAATTTCTCAAGATGTTTTGAGTATTATCAAAATATAAAGTGAAAAAAGTTTTTACTACGGAATATACGACCGCCGAAAAGAGTTCGGAAATGGCAAAAAGATCCGTAATTTTGTTTAATTTTTATTGTATCTGTGAGAAGAACAGGGTTTGTTATCAAATGAGTAAATTCAATATCGGTGTCAAGTCAAAAGTTTTCATATTTATTTTGTCGGTGCTTTTAATGTCTCAGTGTGCAAGCCGGCAGGAAACTGTTAAAGGAAATCTACCGACGGATATCCGCGGCATCAAGTTAAATATGTCTAAGGAAGATGCCCACAAACGAATCAAAGAGATCGCCAAGCTAAAAGAAGAAGCAGAAAGGGGACAGGAAGTCTGGACTTTAACGAATGATCCGAATTTTAATTATTTAATACTTGGTTATGATAAAGAAGACAAAGTAAAATTTATAACAACAATTTTAGAGAAAACGTCGGTAGGCAGCAAAGATCGGATAAAGTTTGCCGACATCGGCGATCTTTCGAAAGCGAAAAAGGAATCGGTTGGAAACATAAACAAATATATCTGGAATGTTGAGGAAAGCGGAGGAATGCCGGAACATCAGGTTTACACGTATGGCGAAGACGCGGAAAACCTGATTCATTTTTCTTTAGCCAAGAAAATGGATAAAGAGGAAGAGGAAGAAGAATAACATTGCAAATTTATTGAAAAATTGTTGCATTTTTGTTACGAATTGATTAGAATCCAAGCAATCCAAAAATAGCGACCGGAAATTTGAAGATAATATTACGCTTGAGCAACTTTAAGAATATTTTCCAGAAATTATTCGATTCGGACTGTCAATGGAAATAAGGTCAGCCCTGTTTCCCGTAAAAAGTTTTCAAACGCAGAATAAAACCAGCCCCTTATAACAGGTTTTAAAAATATAGTCCCCTAATTTAGCTGCCCTCAAAGAAGATTGACTCATGTAAATTTATGTGTGCCGATTATGATCTCCGGTCAAAATCTGCCGAATGGACTCTCTACGTATTTTTAGATGAATCGGTATTGGGTAAGGAAGTATTTGATACAGTTTGGTAAGGAAGGAAGGAAATAAATGAAAGACAAAAAAAATAAAAATTATATGCAGTTGATAAAATCATATCGGATTATGTTCGGATTTATGGCTATTTTCGCAATGGCGGGCAGCTTATTATATTTCGGAAATTCGGCAGAAGCATCGAATCCGAGTAGTGGTTCGATCAGTCCCGCCAACGGTAACGTAAAGATGTGGGCAGGAACTCTGACGGGAGCACCGCCGGCGGCAATGGGAGAATCGACTTGCGATACGACCGCTTTGAATCAAAATTGCGATCTATATACATTGACCGTAACCGGTAATCCGGCTGATTGGGTTGGATTCCAAATTCGGATTCAACTGAACTGGCAATTATTAGCGAATGATTACGATATGACCATCCGAAAGGAAGATGGTGTAAACCCGGGTTTACAAGGCGACGGCGTTGGTGCTGTGGGACCTTTCGATCCGATTGCCGGAACATCGGGCAACGGGACCAACACAATTGAAGAGGTTGTTATAACACCGTCAACTCAGGGAACGGGTGTCTATTACATTCGATCTATTTATTTCGCCGCTGCCGGACTTTCCGACCCATACCAGGGTTCGGCGAAAGTCGAAACCGTAGCTGTTAGCGGTGGCGGTGGAAGCGGCGGATTAACGCCTTCAGCTTGTGCTGTTCCGTCATTCGATAATTACCAACCGCCGGTCGGTTATTCGCGACGTGACAGTGCGGGCGAACCTTCGATCGGTGTTAACTGGAACACCGGCAATGTAATGACGATGTCGCGTCTTCAGGGAAACCGCACGACATTCAATGACTCGACTTCTCCGGCAAATCCGAATACGACACAATGGTTTGCCTACCGACCACCGAATATCGTTACCGGACTCGATCCGATTCTGTTTACCGATCAGGTGACGGGTAGAACTATCGGTGGCGAGTTAGTTGCCGTTGGTGGAGCGACCGATGGTTTTGTGTCTGATGATGATCTTTCAAGTCCCGGAATAAATTTCACGACCGGCGGAGCAGTTCAGGGTTTTGATCACCAAACGATTGGCGGCGGTCCGCCGAAGGTTGATCCGAGCAATCCGGTTCTCGTTGCCAGACAGCCACTGACATCTTATCCGAATTTGTTCTACTACGCTTCGCAGCAAATTGCTTATGGTTCGGTATCGACCAGTTTTGATGGTGGAAACACTTACGGTTCGGCGGTTACGGCGTATACTTTAGCAGAATGCGGCGGATTGCACGGACATTTGAGAGTTGCACCGGACGGAACGGTCTATCTGCCGAATAAAAACTGCGGTGGAAAAGCGGCGGTCGTCGTTTCGGAAAACAATGGTTTGACGTGGAGTGTTCGTCCGATACCTTCAAGTACGGTTGGACGTAATGATCCGTCGGTCGGCATCGGTGCGGGCGGCAAAGTTTACGTTTCATACACGGGTTCGAACAAACATCCGCGAGTGGCTGTTTCAGATGACAGAGGCTTAACATGGCACGATGATGTTGATCTTGCTTTGGGAACAACACCGAATCTAACAACGGCAGTATTTCCGGCAGTTGTAGCGGGAGATAATGATCGGGCAATGGTGTTTTTCATTGCTACGGACTCAACCAATTTGGGAGATCCAACGGGTGATGACACGAGCGGCATTTATGCCGGAACTTGGTATCCGTATGTTGCTTATACCTGCGACGGCGGAAAATCCTGGTCGGTTGTCAAAGCTGACAATGATCCGCTTAGACAGGGAGTTCCGAATCCGGTACAGCAAGGTGTGGTTTGTACAAACGGCACGACTTGCCCTGCCGGCACACGGAATCTACTGGATTTCAATGACTTTACGGTTGATTCACGCGGTAGAGGTTTAGCAACTTACGCAGATGGTTGTAATTTCGATCATCCGTGTAGCGGCATCACCGACAACAGCGGCACGAAGGCTGAGAATCAGGGAATTGCCCGGCTGACAATTATCCGGCAACGAGGCGGGATGCGTTTGTTCAGTGCGTTCGATGCGGCAGGTCCGGCAGCACCGAGTTTATCGCCGCCGGTTAATGTGAGCAGTCAGCGAAGCGGATATAATTTATCGTGGGCAACGCCGGATGACAATGGTTCGCCGATCACATCCTACAAGGTTTATCGCGGACTTCCGGGAGGAAGTGAGCAGATGATCGCGGAAGTGAGTGGATCGGAG
>JBGTHN010000610.1:0-4721 GCA_041746235.1 Pyrinomonadaceae bacterium
GGTTGGAGTTATCGCACCTTCAAGCGGTGTGTCGGAAGAAACATTTGACGCGGCTTTGCAAAATTTGAACGATTTGGGTTTTAAAACAAAGGTTGGAAAATATGCTCGTGGCGGCAGCGGATTTCTTTCCGGCACGGATGAAGAACGGCTTCACGATTTGCATTGGGCGTTTAGCGATAAGGAAATCAAAGCGGTTTGGTGTGTGCGTGGCGGGTATGGAACGCCGAGAATTTTGCCAAAAGTAAATTACGAATTGATTAGAAAAAATCCGAAGATTTTGATAGGTTTTTCGGACATAACGGCATTGCACATCGCTATTTTCCAACAAACCGGATTGGTTACGTTTCACGGACCTGTTGCGGCTTCAAACTTTACCGATTACACAAAAAATCACGTCATCAATACATTGATGAATCCGACCTCGCGTTATGAAATAAAACTGCCCGAAGTTCCTGAAGGCGAAGACCCCGAACTCTATAAAACATTGGTTATAAAAGCAGGAAAAGCTACGGGAAACCTGATCGGCGGAAACCTGAGTTTGTTAGCCGCACTCGCCGGAACGCCTTACGCTTTGAAGCAAACTAAAGGGCAAATTTTGTTTATTGAAGATGTGAATGAACCGCTTTATAAAATTGACAGATTGCTCACACAATTACTGCAAAGTGCTGATATGCGTTCGCTTGCAGGCATTGCCATCGGTGTATTTTCAAACAGAAATGACGATGAATTTCGGGGACATTCGCAAGGTTTAATTGATGTCTTAAAAGATAGATTGGGCGATTTGGGAATTCCTGTGATCTACGGACTTTCATTCGGTCATATCAGAAATCAATTTACTTTGCCGATCGGGATAAAAGCTGAAATGAATACAGCAGATTCAACCATAACTTTGCTGGAATCTGCTGTTGTTTGAAAGGATTATTTTTTGATTTCTTTGTTGTTAATTATCGTCTTAAATTTATCACCAACTTTGAAAACCAGATCACTTTGTTTATCTCCAAAATGAATACTGATCAAATTTACTTGTTTGGCAAAACTCTCAAAAAACATTGTGTTCTTAATTTCCGCACCTTCCAAATCGTCTTCAAATGGAAACTCTAGATAAAAAAGAATTACTTCCGGTTCCAATTCTTTGCCGATCCATTTAAAACTTTTTGTTTCGCCCGATTTGGTTTTTAAGACGAATTTTTCAGCCAAATATTGTTGCAAGATCAGGTCAACATCCTTTGTAGTTTCCAAATCAATTCGTTTGCCCAGACGCTTTTCCAAAGTCGGAATAAGGTCGTGAGTGAAAACTTTTATCGAAACTTCAAGCAGTTTTTCTTCTGTGTTGTAATCAATTCGTGTAAAACTCGTGTGATATTTGTGCTTGCCGTTAAATGCGAAAATCATTTGGCAAACGGTTATCAAAATTATGAATGTTAGAAATGCTTTTTTCATATTTTTTAAGTCAAAAAAAATATCTAGTATTAATTCGGCAACTTTGAACCGCTGAAAGTTGTTGTTCCTTGCGGTGCAGTTACGTTTCCGCTTATAAAATTGCCTTTTGGTTCGCCTATAAAGGTCAGAGCAACTGGCGTTGTCGTTTTAATTGTTAAAATTCCATCCTTATAAGTTCCGCTGGAAATTTGAAATGCACCTTGCGAACCTTCGATTGAACCCGTTATATTTTCTCCTTCTAATTTCAAATTCATCACAAATGAAAATGCTTGTCCGGGAGCATTTATTGCCAAATTCCATTTGCCGTTCAAATCAACTTTTTCATTTGAATTGTTGCTTGATTGTGAATTTGCAGATGGTTCTAAATTTGAACGCAAGCCCGATTTGAAAACCTGAAAGCGTGTCGGAATTGTGCGGCGTGGGAAGAAATTGTTGGTTAGATCGGAATCAGCAGTTTCCAGATTCGGATCTAAAACGATTGCTTTCGCTTCTTTTTTTGTAACGATAAGTTTTGTAATATTAAAATTGTTGTAACGCCAGATCGTTGCGGGAATGCGGATCTCTTCGCTCGTTCCGTCCATATATTCAACCTTGAAAATAACAGGCATTACCAATCCGCCGATGTTTTTCAGTTCAACGACATAATAATAATAACCGCTATTTACAAGCGATTTTTCAACGCTATCAAGTGAACCGATAAACGCCTGATAATTTTGGCGTTCTTCTTCGGTAACTTTGAATTCGTCGTAATCGTTATAAAAATCTCTCAAAGACGGATATTGGTCAATGCGTTTTGGCAGAGATTTATTTCTTTGTTGCGAAAGAGTTTTTGGTTGTGCATTTGCTTCATCACGCAGGATTTTCTTTTCAATGTCGGGGTTTTCTGTGTTGGCTTGATAAAGCCAAATATTTTCAATCGAAATGTCAACGTGGTCGGTCGTGTAAAACCATCCACGGAAAAACCAGTCTAAATCTGTTCCGCTCGCATCTTCCATTGTGCGGAAAAAATCTGCCGGAGTCGGACGTTTGAACATCCAACGCTGAGAATATTTTTTGAATGCGTAATCGAAATTCTCCCGTCCGAGAACGGTTTCACGTAAGATATTCAATGCGATTGCGGGTTTTCCGTAGGCGTTATTTCCAAAATTTAAAACCGAATCTGATTGCGTCATTATCGGAACTTGATTTTCGCTCGCCATATAATCGGCAATGTTTTGCGGTTCGCCGCGACGCGAAGGATAATTTTCTTCCCATTCGCTTTCAGCAAGGAATTGCACAAATGAATTCAAACCTTCATCCATCCAAGTCCAATCACGCTCGTCGGAATTTACGATCATCGGAAAATAATTATGTCCAACTTCGTGAATAATTACCGAGATCAAACCATATTTTGTTCGTGCCGAATAGGTTCCATCGGGATTCGGACGCGGACCGTTGAAACATATCATCGGATATTCCATTCCGCCGACCGGACCATTTACGGAGATCGCAACAGGATATGGATATTTGAATGAATAGCGTGAATAAACGTTCAAAGTGTGAATAATTGCTTGTGTTGAATATTTTTCCCAAAGCGGATTTCCTTCGTTCGGGTAATAACTCATCGCCATTGTTTTATTGCCTTCAACATTATGACCTTGTGCATCCCAAATAAATTTTCTGGATGAAGCAAATGCAAAATCACGCACATTTTCGGCTTTGAATTCCCAAGTCTTTTTGCCATTCGGTTTGCTTTTTTCATTAGCTTTGGCTTCTTCAGGAGTTACGATAAGCGTCGGTAATTTGGAAGTTTCCGCAGTTTTTAAACGCTGTCTTTGTGCCGCCGTCAGAACTTTATCAGGATTTTGCAACACTCCGGTTGATGCAACAATGTGATCATTCGGTGCGGTAATTCTAACCGTGTAATCGCCGAATTCTAATGTGAACTCTCCGCTTCCTAAATATTGATGATTTTGCCAGCCGTGAACATCATAATAAGCCGCCATACGCGGAAACCATTGAGCGATCTCGTATAAATAATTTCCGTCGGAAGAGAAGTATTCGTAGCCTGTTCGCCCGCCGAAAATTCTTTGATTATTGATTTTATAATCCCAATTTATTTTGAAAACATAAGTTCCGCCGGAAGGAATCGGAGTCGGCAGATCAATTCGCATCATCGTATTTACAATTGTAAACTTGAGCGGTTTGTTTGCTCCATCGGTAACGGCTGAGATATTTACTTTGCCGTCATAAGTTCGTTGGGCAATTTGCTCTAGTTGGGTGAGCGGAATTTGTCCTTCAAAATTAGGTGCGTTACTTGTTTTTTGTGTATCCGAATCTTTTGCAAAGATATTTTGGTCAACCTGAACCCAAAGATAATCCAAAACATCAGGCGAAACATTTTTATATGTGATCGTTTCTTTGCCGATGATTTTTTGATTCACATCATCCAATTCGACATCAATTACATAATCGGCTCTTTGTTGCCAATATTTATGTCCCGGAGCTCCCGAACCTGTCCGATATTCATTTGGAGTCGGAAGATTTTCGTCCAGCTGTTTGAATTTATCGCTCGGATTCGATTTCGATTGAGCAAAAATAAGGCTTATGCCAGATAAGATAATAATAATTGAAAGTAGTTTATTGATACGCACTTTAATTTGTAACTCCTTTGATATGTGGTTGAATTTATTGATTATCTACTAATAAATATAATAGTGTCAAAGAAATGGAATTTTATTCAAATTGTTGAATGCAGGTTAATTTTTATGAAACAACTGTTTATTCAAACTTTCAAACCGTTAATTCTGTTAAAATAACTATTGATTGGGATAAAATTGCGATGATTTGTCGTGTGATCTTAAACTTGTTTTTCTCTGCAAAATGGATTCAATATATTCTGCATCGGTAATAAATATTTTAGGCTTTGTCGTCGGCATTGCTCTTTATGCTTTGCTTTTTGTGATGGTTTGGCAACATCGTCGAAAAAAAGCAAAGGTTGATCTACTGCTTATATTAACTGCTGTTTTAGGATTACTTTGGAATACAGGCGAGCTTTTTTCATTTGTTTGGCGGGATTTTGTGCAGAGTTCTTTTTCGCCGATCTTAGTTGCAGTTTCTTATTCGGCACTTGGTTTTTTGCCGTCGTTGGTTGTTCATTCCGCAGAAAATGAAAATAAGAATTCACGAATTTTGACGATTACGGCGTATGGTTTGAGCGTTTTTGCATCGTTTTTGCATTTTCAAACTGCATTCACAAACGGAATTGTTCCTTCATCGCTTGCCTTACAGATATTGACATT
>JBGTHN010000611.1:0-5444 GCA_041746235.1 Pyrinomonadaceae bacterium
AGGAGTCTGACCCGTTATTCAGTGTCAGTGTGACCGACCACCCTCTCAGGTCGGCTACAGATCGTTGCCTTGGTAAGCCATTACCTTACCAACTAGCTAATCTGCCGCAAGCTCCTCTTTAAGCGAATAAATTCTTTAACAGTTTCATCATAGATGATACTGCATTATGCGGTATTAGCTTAAGTTTCCTTAAGTTATTCCCCACTCAAAGGTAGATTACTTACGTGTTACTCACCCGTACGCCACTTTATATCTTTCCCGAAGGAAAGTTTAATCGTTCGACTTGCATGTCTGAGGCACGCCGCCAGCGTTGATTCTGAGCCAGGATCAAACTCTCGTTATAAAAGTTGTTCCTAACCGATTTTTATTTTTAAGTTCGAATGTTAGTTCCGAACTATGTGTTTGAATTAACACATGGACTCGCATTACCTAGTTTTCAAATACCAATTTTGCATTAACTTTTCACTCTTAATTTTACTCTTGAGCGAATTATCAATCTTATAAAATCTATTTATCTTTGTCAACCTCAAAATCAATGTATTTAACTTTCTTGTTAAACCTCTTTCTCAAGGCGAATTTATAATTATATAGATTCAATCTTTATTGTCAAATGCTCTAAGTGACTTTTGAGATTTATTTACTATCAAACAATTCTCCTTTGTCTAGAGCAATTTAAGAGTATCTATTTTCATCTAAAATTTGTCAAGCTGAAACACGTAAGTTTTAGCTAATTCTCCAATATTTGCTTCAAAACTACTTCGATTATTTCTCTGACAGCACCGCATCCGCCGTGTTTATTGGTTATATAAGAAACAATTTTTTTTAGTTCGCCAACACAATTTCCTACTGCAATCGGTAAAGCTACTGCTTTCAGTACTTCTAAATCAGATACATCATCTCCTACATACGCAATTTCTTCCAGAGAATACCCTGAATCATTCAAAATCTTTTCGAGGTCACTTAACTTATCTTTAGAATTCTGAATTAAATAATTTATCTTAAGTTCACTGACTCGCCTTTTCAAAATTTCCGATTCACGTCCTGTAATGATACCAGTTTTAAAACCCGCTTTGTGCCAGATAGAAATCCCCTGTCCATCGTGGACGTGGAATGTCTTCAACTCCTCACCAGTTGCCGAAAAATACAGTTTACCATCGGTTAAAACACCGTCGCAATCCATTAATAGCAACTTCACTTTTTTTGCACGTTCAATAAAATCCTGTGTAACTTCTCCATTTCTCATAGATAACTATTAACTGACTTCAAATATTTCGACATTACTTAGTTTCCAGTCATTTCCGACTTTAGTTAGACGATATACTGCAATTCCATTTTCTTCCTCACGGTTTAAGAGTCGAACTTTTAGATTAACTTCGACCCAAACATTTTCCCCGTCAATTTTATCTATCTGCTGAACCTGCGTATTCCATGCCTGAGCTTGTCCGGCAATACCGCTTGCAAATTTTGAAACTTCTCCGCTTAAAACCATCGAATCAATCCCAGCTTTGTTGTTTGAGCTGATTGCCTTGTCAAAGGAATCGAAAAACGTTTTGATTCCGACATCTATATTTCCATTTGCACCGATTTTGCTCCTCTCTCTACGAGCCGTTAGAGTTGCACTAAGTTCCGAGTCATTTGCGATAGCCTCATCGAAATACTGTTTCGCTCCGGCACTCTGTCCCGAACTCTGTGCAATCTGTCCAAGTCCAACGTTTGCCCACGCTAAACTCTGAGCCGTTGGTAGTTTTAAGTTCAGAACATCCTGAAAATTCTTCTGTGCTGCCGGAGACTTACCATTTGCCAACTGCGAACGTGCCAACAGGATTCTTGCATCATCAAAGTTCGGATAAATTTTTAGAACGGCATTAGCATTTTTTTCTGCTGCATCATATTTCTGCCGATCAAATTCCCGTTTTATAAAAACGAGTGCGTCGTTTTCATCAATCTCACGCGGAGCTATGTCATCCGAATAATCTGTCTGCGGATAAATTTTGTTGGCATCAACTTCTACCCGCACGATTTTTTCAGGCGAGTTAAAGACTGCTTCACCGAATTTACCTGAGTCTATCGTAACTTTATTAACCAGTTGCTTGTCGCTTAATGTTGTTGCCACCACATCAATCACGACATCAATATCGCTCAGATTCCGCAGAGCAACTTTGGTCTGACTTCCGCTTACTTGCGGCAAACCGATCATCAGATTCATTTTCGTAACATTTTCGATCAAATAATCAAGATATTCTTTTTGCTCCGAAAAAGCATTTCTCAGTTCCCTCAAGTTAAGTTCGCCATCAGCCGCCTGCGTCTGGATAATCTTATAAAAGTTCTGACCGTTACTGTCAGCCAAGTATTTCCAAATCATCGCCCCTTTGTTTGCTGTTGCCGTGTAATAATAACCATCAATCGGCGAAAGTAGATTTAGTGGTGCATCTCTTTCGGAAATTGCCGCGTATTTTGTTCGCTGACGCAATCTTTCCAAATTCGCTGTGTCTTGTCCGTATTTTTTTGCAATAAATTCCGTAGCGATGTATCTCGTCAAACCTTCCTGAATCACACCATATGAATCATCCTGCACCTTAACAACATTTCCCAACCAAATTTTCACGATACCTTCGATAACTGATAAAGCAGTTTGTGAATCCAATTTCTGTCGAGCGAAAACACTTTCGTCAACGAATATCGTTCCGCCGTCAGAAAACCCGGAACCGCGGGCGACACCGACAATTTTGATTGGATTATCGAAACCTTTTCCCGCCAGTCCGAGCGTATAACTCTTTGCTTCGGCGGCTAAATTCCCTAATTCCTTCGCAATTTCCCCATTCGCGTCCATTCCCTTCGGAACAAAAACTTCGATGCCGTTTGCTGTTATTGTATTCCAATTTCCCGCAGTAAAAAACGGTTGAGCGTTTAGTTTTTGATCGAAACCGCTTGCAGTTTTTTGACCGGATGAAATTGCCGTTAAGCCATTTGTCGAATTCACTTTCAGTATAAAGGGTGCATAATCCGCTCCACCGTTGAAATACCAACTTGTCGGTGTCGGATACCAATACGAGAGCGGCAGAAATTGCGAACTAACCGGTGAGAGTGCATTCAAACCCGAATTTGCCTTAACTTTTAATTTATAATTTACCAGAACCGTTACATTCCCGCCCTTCGCCACCGACGGCACACCCATCTGAATTCTCTGTAAATTCTGATTTCCGCCGATCTTCTCCAAACTCGTCGTAAATTCTTCCTTCGCTCCATTGACCATTACCGTCGAAACCGCCGCCTGATCGCTAATTCGCAAAGTAAGTTTTGTCGCAGTGCTGCTACTGATGTTTTTCAAACTCAAAGTCGCCTTTGCATCCAAATCCCGATCCGAAAAATTCTGCGGCAAAGTCGCGTCAATGTCATACTTCAAAACTTCCCAAGTCAAAGTAAGCCGGGTTTGAGCATTTATCGCCAAACTCAAAGTCAATAATAAAAATGTGCTGAAAACTAATCTAAAAGTGTGCATATATAATAATGTATTGTTTGTGTGTGATTTTATTTACAAAACTTTGACGCTAACCGACAAATTCAGGATGCCTTTCTGTATTGTTAGAGAAGAGTCCAACTACCCGATATGATATTGAGTATTATCAAAGACATATCAAGTTACTGTTCCATTTGAAACTAAATTTTTATACTTAACTCGTGTTCAATCTTTCTATCTTTACTCTTTCTTGAAACTCGAACTTTCACCCAAAAGCAATTTCGATCTTCATCTGCTCTGCCAAACTTCAATAAATAACCTTCGGGAACATTTTTATAAAAAATTCGCCATTTTCATTTTCATTACTCATTCACCAATTCGTGAATCTTCTTCAGTTTAACCAACAATTTCTCCAAACGCTCCAGCGGCAATTGATTCGGACCGTCACTCGGAGCTTTCGACGGATTGTCGTGAACTTCCATAAACACCGCATCAACTCCGCACGCGACTCCGGCACGGGCAAAATCTTCGATATATTTTCCCAAACCGTCCGTTGCTTTGCCAAGTCCGCCGGGAAGCTGCAGTGAATGCGTTACATCAAAAACAACGGGAACGCCAAAATCACGCATAATCGGAAAACTCTTAAAATCAACGACCAGATTGTTGTATCCGAAACTCGCCCCGCGTTCGGTCAAAAGTATTTTCTCACAACCCGATTCCTGCAATTTTTCAACAATATTCTTTGCGTCCCACGGAGCAAGAAACTGCCCTTTCTTCACATTGACAGCCCTTCCCGACTTCGCCGCTTCAACTAATAAATCAGTCTGCCGACACAAAAACGCCGGAATTTGCAACATATCCGCAACTTCCGCCGCCTTCTCAACCTGCCAAGATTCGTGAACATCAGTAATCACGGGAACACCAATTTCATCTTTAACTTTTTGCAAAATCTCCAACCCGAATTCCATCCCGCCGCCGCGAAAACTCTCAATCGAACTCCGATTTGCTTTATCGAACGAAGATTTATAAATAAACCCGACACCGACATTTTTGCAAATGTCATTGATTTCCTGAGCCATAAACTTCGCGTGCTGCTCGCTCTCAACAACACACGGTCCTAAAATAAACGACAAACTGCCGTCGCCAAATGTTACATTTCCTACGTTAAATGAGTTCATTTATTTACCTTAATCTTTCGGTGGAAAAACGGCTGTCATCTTCCAAAATTTTCTGGCAGTTTTTTGTAATTCGTTATTCAATTGTAAGATTGAAACCGTTACACGACCAACAGAAGTTTTCCCGATTATTTTTGTTTTACTTTCGTCCCAAACAAAATGTTCAGACCATTTTCGTTGGTTAGGATTAAAAATTTTAGCCTGCTCAAATGTTATTAAATCTAGTCCGTCAATTTTAATACCCTTATTTAAATTACATTGCCTGCAAGCCAACCATAAATTATCAATTTCATCTTTTCCGCCTTTAGCTTTCGGATGAATATGCTCAATTTCGAGTTTGTATGAAAGTAATTTTTGAGGCACAAGACAATAACCGCAACGGTTATTAGCTAATTTGCGAATCTTCGTATCCAAATCCGTTGAAACATTGCTCACGATAATTCTTCAACAGATTTTATCAACCCGCGTTTCATAGATTCTGCAATGCCAATAGCTTTTCGCAAATCATTTAAATTATTGATTCGCATCAAATCCGCAAGTTCATCTTTGTCCTTTAAACTTAAAGTTCCCTCACCATTTTTCTCCAAAAGTTCGCTCAAACGATTGGTCTGATTTTGTTCCATTTGAAAATTCGCCATCTTTAAAACTTCTTTGTCAGAAGAATATTCAACACTTTTTCTTAATAATTCGACCTCATTTTCAAAACGGTTTTCAAATGTCTGCTCAATAACTTCATCGATTGTCTTTTCAGTCATCTCAGCTACACTCGAAATATATCTGATCGCATTTTCGGATAAATTTACTGTTGTTTG
>JBGTHN010000612.1:0-4604 GCA_041746235.1 Pyrinomonadaceae bacterium
AAACGTGTCCCGTCCATTGCTTATTGTCATGTCGCTCAACGTTACCTCCGAGTCGGCATTTACCGGCGTTGAAAAGAACAGGGTAAAAATGCGGAAGGTATCATTTCCTTTGACGGTCAATAGATTCGCTCCCGGTCCGGTGATCGTTAACGGATCAGGACTGTTGTAATTAGCAATACTGCTTGCCAAAGTAATTGTTTTTGGTGTGTTAAACAACGAATCAAAAACGATCGTGTCTGCACCCGCCGCCGCCGTTGCATCGAGCATCGCCTGTCGCAAACTGCCCGCACCGCTGTCGTTCGTATTTGTAACTGTAAATGTCGCGGCTGAAATACTGATCGCCGAAACTATTAGTGTAAAGAATGCTGTTAAAGCTATTCTACTTAAATTCTTTATTAAATTTCTTTGCATCTCTTCTCTCCTGTTTAGTAAATAAAATCTTTGAAATTTTCTCTTTCATTAACATCTGTGCAAACGAATCAGAAAAAGTGACACATTAATCAAAAAAGTTTCTATTTATTTAAAAATGAGCTAAAATATGAGCAAATAAATCACACTTTACTCAAACATTTATGGAACAACCCCAAACTTCTGAAATTACTCAGATTCTGCACGATTGGAACAATGGCGATAAGGAAGCGGAAGAGAGACTTCTGCCGTTTGTTTATGCACAGTTAAAACGTCAGGCTCAGATTCTGATGGCAAAAGAACGAGTTGACCACACACTGCAACCGACGGCACTCGTTCACGAAGCATTTATGCGTTTGAGCGAAGAATCGGGTATTGAATGGGAAAATCGCAGTCATTTTTACGGAATCGCTTCGCACCTGATGCGACAGATTCTTATTCAACACGCTCGCAAACACACCGCTGAAAAACGAGGGAACAACAAAATTCATTTCTCTGTTCACGACATACAGATACCGATCGAAGAGCGTGCGGATTCGATTATTGTCTTAGATGAAGCACTGGAAAAACTCGCCGAAATTGATGAACGTCAGGCAAAGGTAGTTGAAATGCGTTTTTTCGGAGGTTTTTCAAACGAAGAAATTGCCGAATCTTTAGACGTTACAGAAAGAACCGTTATCAGAATTTGGCAAGCAGCAAAATTTTGGCTTTACCGTGAACTAAATCAAGAATAATAAAAAATATAAAAAAATGTCAGTTTTTTCGATAAAAATACACAGATAAGAATAGCGGATAAAAATTAGTTTTGAATGGAAGTTCAAATACAAGTTGAAAAGCGGGGGATTTGTTACTTATGGGTGTAAATAATTGGAGTGAGGTCAGTGAAATTCTCGTTGATTGCCTGGAAATCAAAACTTTTGAACGGCAAAAGTATCTTGATTCATTAAGTCTAAGTTCTGAAATGCGGGCAGAAGTCGAAAAACTTCTGGCTATTGAAGAAGATGTTGATAATTCACTAAATCTGTCGGCAGTTGATTTTTCGAGTGGTTTTTTTAATGAAGAAGATGTCGAAAGTGCAGTTATCGGACAGCAGTTCGGGGCTTATAAAGTCATCAGCGAACTCGGTCATGGCGGAATGGGAGCAGTTTATCTGGCGACTCGAACGGATGGGAAGTTTGAACAAAAGGTCGCTCTGAAATTATTAAAACGAGAGATGAATACTTCCGCAATTCGCCGCCGATTTGAACAAGAACGTAACATTCTCGCATCTTTAGAACATCCGAATATCGCTCATTTATTAAATGCGGGAACAACCAACGATAAAATTCCGTATATTGCGATGGAATATGTCGAAGGCTTACCGATTGATGATTATTGCAATCAACAAAAACTTAACTTGAATCAAAGACTCGATCTTTTCAGAGAAGTTTGTTCCGCTGTGGACTTTGCACATAGAAACTTAATCGTTCACAGGGATTTGAAGCCGTCAAACATACTTGTCAACGAAGACGGAAAACCGAAATTGCTTGATTTTGGTATCTCGAAAATCCTCTCCGACGAAATAGAAAACGCCGATTCAGCAACGATCACAAAACTCGGCGTAATGACTCCGAGTTACGCTTCTCCCGAACAAATTCAAAGTAAAAGCGTTACAACGGCAACAGATATTTACAGCTTAGGTGTGATTCTTTATGAATTGCTCAGCGGACACAGACCATTTGAAACAAAAGAGCAAGATTTAAAAGAGATATATCAGGCTATCATCGAAACTGATCCGCCGTTGCCATCTTCGATGGTTGATACCGTTTCCAAAAAGTTTAAAGAAATAACAGAAGCAAAAACTAAAATTCATCCGAAAGATGAACCAAAATCGTTTTTGGAAAAACCGCTGACCGGAAATGAATTAGTCGAAACAAAATCAAATAAAACACTTCTGACAAATCCACATACGATAAATTTGAGTTCCGGCAGTATTCGTGGTGATTTAGACAATATTATTCTCAAAGCATTACGCAAAGAACCTGAAAGACGCTATTCATCGGCAAAGAATTTAGCCGAAGACATCAAACGGCATCTACGCGGTTTGCCTGTTACTGCTAGACCGAACACATTTACTTATCGGGCGGAAAAATTTATCAAACGAAATAAAGTGACTGTTTTTGCGGGAGCAATTGTTTTGTTGGCAATAATTGGAGGACTTGTTACAACACTTTGGCAGTCTCAAATTGCACAAGCCGAGCGTGTAAAAGCTGAAAAGCGTTTTAATGATGTGCGGACTTTGGCTAATTCGTTTTTATTTGATCTAGCACCGAAGATCGAAAAATTGCCCGGTTCGACTCCGGCTCGTGAAGAATTAATTTCACTTGCCCTTGAATATCTTGACAGTTTATCAAAAGAAGCAAGCGACGATTTGGAACTGCAACGTGAACTTGCGGCGGCTTATGAGAAGGTCGGCGATTTGCAGGGAAATCAGATGGGATCGAATCTAGGCGATTCCGAAGGTGCGGCGAAAAGTTATAAAAAGGCTTTAAATATTCGGCAGAAATTATACGAACAAAATCCGAACGAACTAAAAGTGATGAGTGATCTGGCGAGCAGTCTGGCTAAAACCAGCGAGATTCAAAGACAAGTCGGCACAAGCGAAAAGGTAAAGGAATACTTTGAAAAATCCCTTGAACTACGCAAGGAAATTGTCAACAGAAACCCGAACGATTTTGAAGCACGAAAAAATATGGCAATTGCTTTAAGAGGAAAAGGACTTCTGCTTTATTCGGATGCAAAATATAAAGAAGCCATCAAACAATACGATTTAGCCAAAGAAATATACGAAAAACTTTTGCAGGAAAAGCCGGAAAATTCAGAGGTAACAGAAAATATCGCTTATATTTATGTTGATTACGGCGAAGCATACGGTTGGGATGACAATTTGGAAGCGGCGGAAACAAGTCTGAAAAAAGCTGTTGATATGCTGACACCGCTTGCCGAAAAAAATTCAAACGATCAAAATTTACAGCGTTTACTAATGCTTGCTTATTCAAAAAAAGGTGCAAGCACGATCGAAACGGAAAATTACCAAAAAGCCATAAATGAATACGATAAAGCCGTTGAGATAGCAGAAAATATTCTCAAAGTTGATCCGCAGAATTTTCGTGCAAAATGGGATGTCGTTATAATGTATAAAAAACTCGCCGATGCAACGGCATATTCGGGTAACCCCAAGAAATCAATAGATATTCTCACGACAACACTCGAAACAGCCGAAGAAATTTCCAAAGGAGATCGGAATAATCCCAAAAACTTATATGAGATCGCTAACATCCGATTCAAAATGGGCGAGGCTTACTTTGAAATGAAAGATTATGAGTTGGCTTTAACAAGTTTTGAAAAATCTAAAGAAGAATTTCGGGCGGTTGTTGATCTTGATCCTAAATATAGATTTGCGATCAGAACAATTCATTTAACCACTCTCAGTATCGCCGACGCTTATGCCGCTTTTGCCGAAAAACGAAACGATAAAGAGTTATACCGCAAAGCACTCGAAAACTATCAAGACGCATTAAAAGGTTTTACCGAAATGAAAAACGAAGGCAAACTTGCCGATTACGATGATAAATTATTTACCGAAATCGAAACAGGAGTTAAGAAGGTCGAAAGCAGATTGGGCAAGTAGATAATTGAAGTAAAACTTTCGTCAAAAACCTCTAAAGGGACAAAAATATGTTTCTTCGTCAACCATATCAACCATAAAAGACAGCAACCAGCGTTTTGTTTATTCATTGCAATAAGCATAAATCAATCTAAATATTTAAAATAAATATGTTAAACTATGTTTATTTAAGTTGATTAATTCGTATTAAAAATGTAGTATTATTTTAGCTTTCACGAACCACACTTCATGACGCTCTTTTTTTCCAGTAGGGTGTCCAATTAACTAAACTAACAAACAATTGCTTTCTTCGAACATTTATAAGTCTTGAACATATCAGAATGGATTTAATCAAGATTTCGAATATCTTAAGTATTTTCGAATTCATTTAATATCTGATGTGTTAAAAAAAGCTTTAATCAATAAGACCACCATCTTTTCCGAGAAAGCCCCTAATCTAAAAGAATCGAGGAGATCACTAATTATGTTTGGTAACTTACGTCGTTACAATTTATGCCTGTTTTTATTACTATCTGTTTTTGCTACTTCT
>JBGTHN010000613.1:0-9907 GCA_041746235.1 Pyrinomonadaceae bacterium
TTGATCTCTTTATGAGCAAGCATCATCGCTTCGATCATAATTTTTTCTTCGACCTCATTTGCTTCGGCTTCAACCATCACAATGGCATCTTCCGTTCCGGCAACGATCAAATTCAATTTTGATTCACGTCTTTCATCATAAGTCGGATTAACAAGATATTTATCATCAACCAAACCGATGCGAACTCCGGCGATCGGATTCGTAAAAGGAATGTCCGACAAATATAAAGCACAAGATGCACCTGTAATCGCAATTACATCAGGATCGTTAGCATCATCGGCTGAAATAACAGTTCCGACAATTTGTGTTTCGTGTCTGTAATTATCAGGAAATAGTGGGCGAACTGGGCGGTCAATCAAGCGGCAGGTCAGAACTTCTTTTTCATTCGGACGACCTTCGCGTCTAAAATAATTTCCCGGAATTCGTCCGGCGGAGTAACTTGATTCTCTGTATTCAACTGTGAGTGGAAAGAAATTCAATCCTTCTTTAGGAGTGGTATCGCTGACTGCTGTAACTAATAACATCGTTTCGCCGTAACTAATAACAACCGAACCATCGGCTTGTTTGGCGACTTTTCCTGTTTCGACGGTTAAATCTTTACCGCCTAACTTTATTGATTCTTTCAAATATTTTTTCTTTGACATCTATATTTTTCCTCTATAACAAAAAAAACGACAGAAGCTATCGCCGTGATGCTCTGCCGTTTTAGGTTTTTTGTTTATTTACCTTAACGAATGATTCTCTGTTGCACATTTGACTCAAATCGCTGTCACGTTCAGCTAGCCAAGGGCAAATCTTCGAGAGAATCTTTCTTACTATGACTCGAAGAGGTCTTAATCAATTAAAAATTCAAAATATAAAATTAAAAATTATGATGGATTCTATTTATTTGCTCTCTCTACTTTCAATAATTTTTAATTTTTAACTTTTAATTTTTAACTTTCTGTTATCGTCTTAATTTCAATTTCTTGATCATATTGTGATATTCACCAATATCTTTACGTTTCAAATAATCAAGAAGTTTTCTACGTTGAGCGACCATTTTCAATAGTCCTCGACGGGAGTGGTGATCTTTTTTATGAATTTTGAAATGTTCCGTAAGTTCATTAATTCTTTGGGTTAAAAGTGCAACTTGCACCTGTGACGAACCTGTGTCCGTATCGTGTTGTTTGTAATCACTTACTACTTGTTCTTTTACTTCTTTATCTAATGGCATAACTATTAAAAATAATCTCTCCTAGCTCGCAGTAAATTCAACTTTTTTTGAAGTTGATAACCGCAAAAATTTTATCTAACTTTTAAATGGTAAATGGAAAACGGTCTTTGGTCAATTTCTCAACCCGCTTTTTCAGCGGATTTATTATTATTTTCCTCTTCCGCAAATTCTTCCATAAACTTGGTTGAGAAATCTCCTTTCTGAAATTTCTCGTTGTTCATAATTTTCAGGTGCAGAGGAATCGTTGTTTTAATTCCCTCGACAACCATCATTTCCAATGCCCGACGCATACGCCGAATCGCACCTTCTCTCGTTCTTGCATGAACAATGAGTTTAGCGATCATCGAATCGTAATACGGCGGAACTACATAATCGGGATAAACTGCTGTGTCAACCCGAACTCCGGGACCACCCGGAATGTTAAACGCCGTAATTTTACCCGGCGAAGGTCGAAATGTTTCAGGGTCTTCGGCATTAATGCGGCATTCGATCGCGTGTCCGACAATGTGAACATCTTCCTGCTTATAACTTAAGGTTTCGCCTCTGGCAATGCGAATTTGATTAAAAACTATGTCTGCCAAAGTAACCATTTCCGTGACAGGATGCTCAACCTGAATTCGTGTGTTCATTTCCATAAAATAGAAAGAACCGTCTTCATCGAGCAAAAATTCAAATGTACCTGCACTCGAATAACCGATCGCCTTGCAAGCATTGACCGCAACTGCTCCCATTTCCTCACGCTGTTCAACTGTTAAGACAGGTGAAGGAGCTTCTTCGAGTAATTTTTGATGCCGTCGCTGGATTGAACATTCTCTTTCGCCGAGATGTATGCAATCGCCGTATTCATCGGCTAAAACCTGTATCTCAATATGTCTCGGACGTTCGATGTATCGTTCGATGTAAACCGAACCGTTATTAAATGACGCGATCGCTTCGGTAATTGCGGCTTGCAGTTGATTCTCTAAATCTTTCTCTTCACGAACAATACGCATTCCGCGTCCGCCACCGCCTGCCGCTGCTTTAATTATTAATGGAAAACCGATTTCCATTGCGATCTTTCTCGCTTCTTCAGGACTTTCGATCGGATCGGGACTTCCCGGTAAAATGGGAACTCCAGCCGCCAACATTGTTCGGCGTGCTTCAACCTTATCGCCCATCATTTTGATGATCTCAGGCTTTGGTCCGATAAATTTTATATTGCACTCTTCGCAAATTCTTGCAAAGGTCGAAGATTCCGCTAAAAATCCATAACCGGGATGAATCGCATCAACATTGGTTATTTCCGCCGCACTTATGATCGCAGGAATATTCAAATAACTTTCCGCCGAACTTGCCGGACCGATGCAAACCGCTTCATCTGCGAACCGTACGTGCAAAGCATCTCTGTCCGCTTCCGAATGGACGGCAACGGTGCGTATGCCCATCTCTTTGCAAGTCCACATAATGCGGCAAGCAATTTCACCACGGTTGGCAATCAGGATTTTTTTTATCTCACGTTCTTTCATAAAAAAAAAGTGAGCGGTTTGCAGTGAGCAGTGAGCAGATTATAACTTCTCAATCATATCTTTCTGCTAACTGCTGACTGCTGACTGCTCACTACTTACTTCTTAATTCCGAAAAGCGGTTGTCCGAATTCGACCGGTTGAGCATTCTCGACATAAATCTTGACGATCTCGCCTGAAACTTCCGCTTGAATCTCATTCATCAATTTCATCGCTTCAACAATACAAACAACTGTATCCGCAGAAACGATATCACCTTCTTTAACAAAAGTAGGCTTATCGGGTGAAGGTGAATTGTAAAATGTTCCAACGATCGGAGAAGTTATTTGGTGCAATCCGTCATCAATATCCGCTGTTTCATTCCCAGATTCAGACGGAATACTTTCGCTCGAAGCAGATGTTTGAACATTTGGTCGTTCCTGTGTTTGAGGAGCAGATTGCGGTATTTGAAATTCTTGAACAGGAGCAGATACATATAAAGTCTTGCTCATTCGGACACGAATCTTTTCGTTCTTGAACTCGAAATCCGTAAATCCGCGTTCATCAACAAGATCGGCAAGTTCCCGTAGTTCGTCCATATTTAATGAACGCTCGGTGGAGTCGCCTTGACCTTGTATATCTTTCTTGTCTTCCGATGCTGAAGCCATAAATTTGCTCCTTAACTTTCGTCCTAAACTTTACCAGCCGCTCTTTCACGCGGGTTGTCAACTAATTCGATAACAGCCATCTCAGCATTATCACCTTTGCGACGACCACCGATTCTGATAATACGTGTATAACCGCCGTTGCGGTCTTTATAACGATCGCCAAGTTCATCAAAAAGTCTTTTCACGGCTTTAACACCTGCCGTTCTTTCGATTTCTGATGCATTGCTTCCAAAACGACTTTGTTCACGCTTGAAGTTGCGGTTTCCTGAATGAAAATATCTTGCCGCCTGTCTTCGCAAATGAACATCCCGTGCAATTGCCTCGTCGCCTTCAAGATTTTGTGCTTTACGTGCTAACGTAATCGCTTTTTCTACATACGGGCGAAGTTCCTTGGCTTTTTGAACTGTTGTTACAATATATTCATTCTCCGCATTTATCAACGAAGTAGCCATATTTCGCAACATAGACTTACGGTGTGCCGAAGTTCTGTTTAATTTACGATGTGCTTTTAAGTGTCGCATAGCTTTTTATTCTTAGTTAATTGTCAATAGTTCGTTGTCAGTTGCAGTTTGAGTTTTATATTAAAAAATCAACTAACAAATGACAACGAACCACTAACCAAAATTATAATTCTCGTCCGCCCGAACCCGGAATCGGATTGCCTTGTTCATCAAAGTCCATTCCGAAATCCAGTCCCATTCCGTGCAACATATCTTTAATTTCATTTAAAGATTTTTTACCGAAATTTTTTGTTCCGAGCATATCTTTTTCTGTTCGACGAATTAGATCCCGAATTGTGCGAACATCCGCATTCTTCAAACAGTTGTATGAACGAACCGATAATTCCATTTCATCAACTGAACGATCTAATAGATCATTTCTAAGAAGCGGCGGACGCTGTATATCTTCCGGCTTATATTCTTCTTCTTCCTCTTCAAAGTTAATGAAGATAGACATATGGTCTTTAACGAGTTTTGCAGCCAAACCAATTGAATCATCAGGCTTAACCGAACCATCAGTCCATACTTCGATCGTCAATTTGTCATACTCTGTATTTGATCCTTGACGGGTTTTATCAACAGTATAATTAACTTTTTTGATCGGTGTGTGAACTGAATCAATCGGAATATATCCGAGTGAAAGGTCTTCGTCGTTGTTGAATTCGGCAGAAACATATCCACGTCCGCTTTTCAGACGCATTTCAATATTTAGCTCGCCGTCTTTGCTCAAAGTAGCGATGTGAACTTCTTCATCAAGAACTTCAACATCTCCGTCTGCTTCAATATCGGCACTTGTAATTACACCTTCGCCGGATTTGCTGATCGTCAGAGTTTTTGGTTCATTGCTGTGCAATTTAAAAGGAACTTGCTTAAGATTCAAAATAACATCCGTTGCGTCCTCCGTTGCACCTTTGATTGATGAAAACTCGTGTTCCACACCTTCAATTTTTACTGCTGTAATTGCCGCACCTTCAATAGATGAAAGTAAGGCTCGTCTTATCGAATTACCGATTGTTGTACCAAACCCGCGTTCAAAAGGTTGAGCATAAAATTTACCGTATCTTTCGGTTAAAGTTTCTGACTCAACATTCAAACGATTTGGTATCTGAAAATTTGTCCACTGGTTGTTTTGTGTCATATTTTTATTAGATGAAAACTTATCTTTTAAAAACCAAATAAACACCGAAAAGCAAAGTGTTTCGAGAAATTACCCAAAACTCTTTGCTGACGGAACAGAATTACTTGCTGTAAAGTTCAACAATTAATTGCTCGTTGATTTCTGCGTCAATATCTTCACGCTTAGGCAAGTCTGAAATAGTCGCACTAACGGCGGCATCATTTACAGTTATCCAAACGGGGCGACCACGTCCACCGGCGGTCTGCCACGCACCTTCAATGTGCGTATTTTTTCGACTATTATCCCTTACGGTGATGATGTCTCCGACTTTTATCTGGAACGAAGGAATATCAACTTTTTTACCGTTCACTTCGATGTGTCCGTGATTTACAAGTTGGCGTGCCTGACTGCGTGAGGTAGAAAACCCTGCCCGATAAACCGTGTTATCAAGTCGGCGTTCAAGCAAAAACAAAAGGTTTTCGCCCGTAATACCTTTTTGCCGTGAAGCTTTTTTAAAATAATTGCGGAATTGCTTTTCGAGAACAAAGTAAATTCTTTTTACTTTTTGTTTTTCCCGAAGTTGCTCACCATAACCCTGCAAAACTCTGCGTCTTGCGGTCGGACCGTGTTGTCCCGGTGGTTGTGTACCACGTTTTTCAATCGCACAAGACGGTTTGAAACAACGGTCACCTTTAAGAAATAATTTTCCACCTTCACGGCGGCACAAGCGGCACACCGCATCTCTATATCTAGCCATTTATATTTTTTGCCTCCAAGCGGAGCAATTTCAAATTTCAAATTTCAAATTTCAAACTTATTACAATTATCAACTTGAATTGAATTTTCAAACTACTACTTTACTTTGGAAAAGTTTACGAGCAAATTTATTTATTCGCCCTTCTTCCTTTTTATGTTTGTTAAATTTAATTGTTAAAAAACTCTTATTAAACCTCAAATCTTTAAACGTCCAAATCTCTTTTATTTGAAATTTGAAATTTGAGATATGAAATCTGTATCAAACTCTTCTGCGTTTCGGCGGTCTGCAACCGTTGTGCGGAATCGGTGTCGTATCACGAATTGACGTTACACGAATTCCAACATTATTGATCGCACGAATTGCCGATTCACGTCCGCCACCCGGACCTTTTACACGAACTTCCGCTTCACGCATTCCTGCTTCGGTAGCTTTACGTCCGACATCTACAGCAGCTTGTTGTGCCGCAAACGGAGTTCCTTTACGCGAACCTCTGAAACCTTTTGCTCCCGAAGATGATTGTGCAATTAAGTTGCCATTCGGATCAGTAATAGAAATCAAAGTGTTGTTAAATGTAGCTTTGATGAAGATAATTCCAACCGGAATATTTTTCTTCTCTTTCTTTTTATAAACTTTTTTCTTACCTTTAGTTGCTTTTGCCATATTTGTTTGTCAGTTGTTCGTTGTCAGTTGTCAGTTGCGAATAAAAGCAATGAACCATTAACCACTGACAACGAACCAAATCTTATTTCTTGCCTGGTGCTTTTTTCTTAGCAACAGCGGCTTTTTTCGGACCTTTTCTTGTTCGAGCGTTTGTGCTTGTGCGTTGTCCACGAACTGGTAAACCGCGACGATGACGTAAACCGCGATAACAACCGATGTCCATCAATCGCTTGATGTCCATTTGTCTTTGTTTCCGCAAATCACCTTCGACAAGTCCCTGTTCGTCAATAATTGCACGAATGCGACCTAATTCTTCTTCGCTCAAATCTTTAATTTTTGTATGTATATCTATATCAGCATCACTTAAAATGGAGGTCGCACGCGACTTTCCGATGCCGTAAATATAAGTTAAACCAATTTGAGATCTTTTTTGTGGTGGTAAATCAACACCTGCAACACGAGCCATAATTTTCCTCTATTACTCCTAACCTTGACGTTGTTTATGCTTTGGATTTTCGCAAATCACACGCACAACACCTTTTCTATGAATAACCTTACATTTATCGCAAATTTTCTTTACTGATGGACGAACTTTCATCTTAGTTTCTCCTTACTCTAACTCTCTTATTTGTAACGATACGTTATACGTCCACGACTTAAATCGTATGGTGAAAGTTCCACCAAAACCCTGTCTCCGGGCAATATACGAATAAAATTCTTACGCATCTTACCTGAAATATGTGCCAAAACCTCGTGGTCTTCATTGTCTTCCAATTTGACCTTGAAGAGTGCATTTGGCAGAGTATCTACAACAGTTGCCGTTACTTCTATCGCTTCTTCTTTTGCCATAATTATAGAACCAACTTGGTTTTGTTGGACAAACCGTTAATGTTAGCGTTTTTTTTGCTGATTATCAAGTTACGCGGAAACAGTTTCTGCTTTTGTTTGATTTATCAGCTTTTTCTGATCTTTTGTTAGAGTCAGAATTTCCGGTCCATCCCTTGTAATCGCAACAGTATGTTCGCTATGTGCCGCATATTTTCTGTCTGCTGTAACAACCGTCCAACCGTCACCCAATGTTTCGGTTTCATGAGTTCCTAATGTCAGCATCGGCTCAAGTGCAAAAACGAATCCGGCACGAATTTTTTCTTTTGTCCCACGTCTTCCATAATTAGCGATCTGCGGTGATTCGTGCATATTTCGTCCAATTCCGTGTCCCGTATAATCCCGGACAATTCCGTATCCGTATTTTTCGGCGTGCTCCTGAATTACCGCACCTATATCTCCGACACGGTTATTCGGAACGCATTGTTCGATCCCTAATTCCAAACATTCGGCTGTAACTTTTATCAATTGAGCAATGTCATCATCAACATCTCCAACCGGAACAGTCGTTGCTGTATCACCAACAAAACCGTTGAGCGTTGCCGCCATATCCATAGAAATAATATCGCCGTCTTTTAAAGGTTTGTCGGTTGAAAATCCGTGAACGACCTGTTCATTGACCGAAGCACAAATCGCAAAAGGAAACGGCGGCATTCCGTGTGGTGCGTAACCAATAAATGTTGGAATTGCACCTGCATCACGCATCATTTTCTCGGCAACTTCATTTAATTCCAAAGTTGTGATTCCAGGCTCAACCATTGCACGCAAGGTTTCCCGAACTTCAGCGATTAATTCGCCGACTGCACGCATTTTGTCTAGATCCTTTTCTGATTTTGCAATAATCATACTTTTCCCCAAAATAAGTTGGGCGTATTTTCTAAAAACACTTCCGATATTTGATTCGCTCAAAACTTTTCAAAATATAAAGCCAGCAGCAAATGGCTGGCTTTATTGAATTAAACCTGAAAGATAAATAATCCTTTACGCGGCAACATTGCTGACTGCCAAAAAACTTTCCAATTCTTTGTAAATTTCTTCGGGTGTTTGCATTCCATCAACTTTCTGTAATCGTCCCGAATTTTCGTAATATTCAAGCAAAGGTTTTGTGTTTTCTTCGTAAGTTTCAAGCCGAACTTTTACTTTTTCCAAAGTATCATCTGCCCGATGTTTTAATTCTGCTTCGGGATGAAAATCACAAAAACCGGCAACTTTCGGTGGTTTGAATGAAAGATTGTAAATTTCCCCACAAATCGGACAACTACGGCGACCTGTTAGACGCTCTTCTAATTTTTCAAATGGAACATCAATCAAAATTGCGTTGATCGGCTTGTATTGATCTTCCGATAAACCTTCAAGCATTTCTGCCTGCACAGGAGTTCGCGGAAAACCGTCTAAAATATAAGTTCCGTTACAATCTTCCCGCGAAGTTCTCTCCTTTACCATTTCAAAAGTAACCGTATCGGGAACAAGTTTTCCCGAAGCTAAAATCTCCCGAACTTCTCTGGCTAAAGGTGTATCTAAATCTTTCATCTCACGGAACATATCGCCGGTTGAAATCTGCGGAATATTCAGACGCGATTGCAAAAGCCTTGCTTGCGTTCCTTTTCCTGCTCCCGGTGCTCCGATTAAAACTATAATCTTTGACATAAACATAAATTTGTTAATAGTAAATTGTTATTTTATTTCCGAAATAACAATTTACTAAACATTAATCTCTACGACCACGCAAACGCGAACCTGCTCCCATAAATCCTTCGTAATTCCGCATCACAAGTTGTGCTTCAATTTGTGCAACCGTATCCATTGCAACTGCAACAATAATCAAAATTGATGCTCCACCAAAAAAGAACTGATAGCCTAATCCGGTTGTGATCCAACCAAGTCCGGGAGTTGCATTAATAAATCTATCCAAACTTTCTCCGATAAATGGTAGTCGTCCAACATTAAAGCCGTTTAATATAAGTTGTGGAATAAACACAACAATAGCTAAATACGTCGCCCCAATCGTAGTCAAACGAGTCATAACTGTATTGAGATAATCTGCCGTTGGTGCTCCCGGACGAATCCCCGGAACAAAACCACCGTGTTTTCTGAGATTATCAGCAACTTCATCGGTATTGAAAATAATTGTGATATAGAAAAATGTAAATAACACAATCAAGCCGATAAAAACAATGTTGTAATATGGATCACTTCCACCAAATTGATTAAAGAAAACTACTATTTTCGTCCACAACGAATCAGGATTATTCTGATCGGCAGGCAAAGCAGAAAACAATGTCTGTGGCATAGCCAAAACCGATGAAGCAAAAATAATCGGAATAACGCCGCCCATATTGAATTTCAAAGGCAAGTTTGTATCCTGTCCTTGAAAAACCTGATTTCCGACACGTCGGCTGGCATAACTGATTGGAATTTTTCGGCGTGCCGATTCCATATAAACAATGATCGCGGTTAAGCCAATTAAAACAACAACTAAGAAAATTACGCCAAGTGTTTGAAGAGCGTCACCTTGTCCGACTTTTGTTGAAACTTGCTTTATCGCATTCGGCATACTGATAAGAATTCCAGCCGAAATCAAAAGCGAAATTCCGTTACCGATTCCACGTTCTGTAATCTGCTC
>JBGTHN010000614.1:0-3028 GCA_041746235.1 Pyrinomonadaceae bacterium
TTTCTACGAATTACAGTATTACGATTATTAAATTCGTGCTACGCAAAGTATAAGGAAGTTAAATAAATGAAAAAATTGGTTTTATCCGTATTTCTATTGGTTTTATTCTCGTTTGGAATTTACGCTCAAGATACACGCACACTTTCGGGAACTGTTGTTACACAACAATTTGAACTCGTTCCGAATGTCGAGATCGAAGTTGAAACATCCGTTGGAAAACTCACAACCAAAACGGATGCGGAAGGAAAATTTTCTATACAAGTTCCGACGGAGAATCTATCGGTCAAATTCTACGGCAGAAATATCGAATCAAACACGCAGTTTTTCTCCGTTGACCAAAATTTATCCAACCTGCAAATCAAAATAAAATACATAATTCCGCCCGTTGCTGAAAGCGTTACGATTGAGGACGATTCGCTTTCGCCAACGCTCGAAAACCGCAATTCAAAAATTTATGATGAAACGCTTTTCGGACGCGACGATCAATTGATATTCACACTCAATGCCGGAATTAACGCAGGTCAGCACGAAGGTGGCGGAAAATCTTTGGAAATTCGCCGATTCGGTTTTAACACCGATCACGGCGGAGTGAACGGTGGCTTAAAAATTCTGGTTGATAATGTTCAGCAAAATCAAGGAACGCAGGGACACGGACAAGGATATTTGGGAAGTTTGAAATCGCTTTCACCCGAACTCGTGCAGGATGTTTCGATAATAAACGGACCGTTTTCCGCTGCTTACGGAGATTTTTCGGGTCTCGGAGTTGTCAAAATAAACTTAAAAGAATCGCTTCCGCAAATTTTTACTGCACGGATTCAAGGTGGTTCGCACAACACATTTCGCGGATTTTTCTCATACAGTCCAAACATCAAAAACATCGAAGCATTTATCGCTTATGAACCGAGTTACAGCGACGGACCTTTTATCAGTCCTTTGAAATATCGGCGTGATAATGTCTCGGGAAACTTCACATACAAATTCGATGATAAACAAACGGCAGGCTTAAAATTCAACGTCGGGCGAAATGATTTTTTCTCGTCGGGACAAATTCCGCTTGATCTCGTCAATGACGGAACGCTTGATCGTTTCGGATTTATTGATCCCGAAAATGGCGGAAAAGTTCAAATTTATACAGCGAACGGATATTTTCGTAAAGAATTGGAATCGGGAACAACAATCAAAGCCGACGCATTTGTTTCGCGTTCGCTTTTTGATCTTTATTCAAATTTCACGTTCTTTTTATTCGATCCCATTTACGGCGATGAAATTCAGCAACACGATTCGCGTTTGCAAGAAGGTGCGAATGTTCAGGTTTTCAAACCTTACAAATTATTCGGAAATTATTCGGTTTTAACATTCGGCGGAAACTTGCTTTTTAATCAAATAAACGTCGGACTTTATCCAACTGTTGATCGCAACCCGAACCGCAAGTTTTTGCCTGAAAATATAGATAATACCGATGTTCTTTACACAACCGCTCAAGCAAACGTCAATAATTATGCGGGTTATATTCAGAACGACATAAACTTTTTTAACGGACATTTACGAATCGAAACAGGATTGCGTTGGGATTATTTTTCATTCAATGTCAATGGTTTTGAATTGAGCGACACGCGGCTCGATCTTAACGGACAGGAATCGGCTTATAAATTTCAGCCAAAACTCGGAATTGCTTGGTCGCCGTTCGAGAAAATTCCTGTTTCGTTTTACGGAAACTACGGACGCGGAATTTCTTCGCAGGACGCACGCGGAATCGTCCGCAATCCCGACGCTCCAAAAATCGCCACGACAGATTTTTATCAACTCGGCATCAGCTACAACTCAAGCCGTTTTTCGGGCGTATTTTCAACATTTTTGATTGACCGCTCAAACGAACAAATTTACATTCCCGACGACGGAAGCATTGAATTTTCCGATCCGTCGCGTTCCTACGGTTTTGAACTTCGCGGTTCAAGTAAGGTTACGAAACATTTAAGTTTGAACGGTGGTTTAACGCAGGTTTTAGAAAGTTATTTCCGCGACACAAATCCGAGAGTTTTCGTAGATTCTGCTCCGCACATTGTCGGCAACGCAGGTTTGATATTAAACGATCTACGCGGCTTTAATTTCTTCATCAACTATCGCCACATTTCCAATTACAGACTCGACGGCGAAGACGAAACGATTCGTGCCAGCGGTCACGATGTCGTTGATCTTTCAATGTCCAAACGCCTCAAAAAATGGGTTGATCTCAATTTCTCGGTTGATAATCTATTCAATAAAAAATACTTTGAAACACAAAATTTCTTTGAATCGAGAGTTTCGCCAAACGCTTCCGTAATCGAAAGAATCCACGCCACGCCGGGATATTCGACGACTGTAAGTTTCGGTTTAACTTTCCGATTCGGTGCAAAAAATTAAGCAAAACTGTGTTATTATATGACTTTAAATTAGTCAAAATACAAACAGAACTTGTCAATTAAAAATTATAAAATTATCCGAGCAGGATGATAATTCAGACTTAAAAAATACAACATCCGCCGAGCGTTGGACGATGATGTGGCAAGTGACGTTAGATGCTTGGGCATTCAAAAGAGAAACGCTTGCTGAACCAAGACTTCAAAGACATATTATCCGAGCTTTTGAACGAGCAGAAATAACGTAATATTGAAATTTACTTTGCTTTATGGCTTTATTTATAAAACACTAAACATTATTGCTACAATTCAAAACAATTAAATCAAATTATATGAAAAATTCTGTTGATATAACTATCCCACTCAACGAGTTAGAAACTAATTCTATTCCTGGCATTACAAAAAACTTAGGATTAGCACTAAGCGAAGCCTCCAGAACCTGTTTTGACAATCAAAACCATCAATCAAATGTAAAAATGTATTTGGAAGGAGAAACTGAGTGTCAATGCAAAATAACCTGGAGAGGTGTTGTAGATGAAAAAACAAAAAAAAGTTGGGCAGACACTCAAGACCTGACTGAATGGGCAGCTACTGGAGTTGCGATTTTATTAACCATAAAATTTACAGATTAC
>JBGTHN010000615.1:0-3039 GCA_041746235.1 Pyrinomonadaceae bacterium
GAAGAGAGAACAAAACAACTTTATTTCCGCACTTATGGCGAACATTTGCCCGAAGATTTTTTTGATCGTTAAATCTTTTGCTTCAAGCAACTTCAAATTCTCCTAAATCAATTTAAAACTAAATAATTTCTAAAAAATGAGCGGATTTATTTTGCTTTGTCGCCTTTTGTTGTGGAGGTTACTTTATGGCGACAAATTCGACTATTTTAAGAAAAACTATTGACAGCAAATTATTTTGGGCGACAGCATTTCTTTTTCCCGTCTTTATTTTTATAGGTTTTGCGAAGTCTTATTATCTCGGTTATTTTTTTGATGCTCCGGCTTTTGCCAATTGGATCGTTCATTCTCACGGAATAATTATGTCCGCTTGGGTTTTGTTTTTTGCATTACAAATTGTTTTGATCCGCACGAAGAATGTGAAAATCCATATGACTCTCGGAATGTTCGGGATCGGTCTGGCGGCTTTGGTGGTTATTTCGGGACTCGTAACAATATATGATGGAGCATTGGTCAGAGGTGGTGAGGTAATCGGTATGAATCCGCGTGCGTTTGCAATTATTCCGTTCACATCTCTTTTGGTATTTATAATTTTATTTGCGGCGGCGATCTGTTACCGAAAAAAGCCTTTGGAACATAAATCTTTGATGTTCTTGACGGCAATAAATTTCTTGCCGTTCGGCTTTTCGCGGATGGATTTTATTCCTGAAGCGATTATCATTCCGTGGGCTTTTGGAATTCCGTTTCTGATGGCAACAACCGCATTTATCTGGGTTTGGGCGAAATACAAAAAATTTAGTGTGCCGTTCGCAATCGGGCTTCTGCTTCTATATGTTTCCGTTGCATTTCGTTTGGTTTTTATGGATTCGCCGATCTGGTTGAACGCAGTTGATTTAATCGCACCATAAAATAATGAAAATCATCAAGTAGAAAGGATTATCAGACGAACAAAAATCAAGAATCGTCGAAATGTGATATGCCTAAAATTATTATTCTAGTTTTTAATAAATTTGTTTGATACTCTTTCACATTTTCTTTCGCGTTAATTGTCGGAGGTAATTTTATGGCAGTTAATGCAGATATTTTAATCAGAAGAAGAAAACCGTCAGATCGAAATTTATTTTTATTGGCGGCGATCATTTTTCCTTTGATCGTTTTAATCGGATATTTTAAGTCTTATTATTTTATTTCATTCTTTCCCGACGTAAGACCGATCTCCAATGCACTTGTCCACGCACACGGCATTATTATGTCAGTTTGGGTTTTATATTTTGTTGCACAGATCGTTTTAATTCGTACAAAAAATATCAAACTTCATATAACTATGGGTTTTGTCGGAATTGCACTTGCGGCTATCGTTGTAATTGTCGGAATGGTAACGGCTTATGATTCTCAACTTGTCAGACAAACTGCACCGCCGGGCAATGATCCGCATGAGTTTTTTATAATTCCCTTCGGTGATATGTTTTTGTTTGTCATCATATTTGCAAGTGCAATTTATTTTCGCAAACGCCCGCTCGAACATAAATCATTGATGTTGATGACGGCTATTAATTTTACGCCCGCCGCATTATTTAGAATTCCGATCGTGCCGCCGGAGTATTCACTTCTTTTTGCATTTGGAACTACCTTTTTAATAGCAGTTCTTTATCTGATCTGGTCGAGGGCAAAACACGGCAAGTTCAATTATGTTTTCGCCGCTGCAACTTTGCTTTTTGTAATTTCTTTGCCGCTAAGACTTGCTTTTGCAAAAACAGAAATTTGGCATAGTTTTACGAATTGGTTAGTTTCTTGAGATAAAATTTAATTTTAAGAATACGCACAGAGATATTTGTTTATATGAGATCTCGTGCGTTTTTTTATATTTCTTTATTGTATTTATTTCGATAATCAAGCGGTGTCATTCCCGTGAATTTTTTGAAGGTTCCGCGAAATGATTTTGAATCGTTGTAGCCGACATCGAGCATAACTTCCGTGATGTTTTTATTGCTCAATTCAAAACTCTTTTTTGCCGCTTCGACCTTTACTCTCTGGATATATTCGTTGACCGTGTTGTTCGTCGCCTTCTTAAAACGGCGTTCTAAACTTCGTCGGCTGAGTGCGATGCTGGTTGAAATATCGTCCACCGTGATCTTCTCCTGATAATTATTTTCGATAAATGTCTGGGCTTTTTTTACATCCTCATCAGCGTGAGTTTTCTGTCCTTTGAACATTATAAAATGCGTCTGGCTTTGGCGTTCGATGTCGATCGCAAATATTTTTGCAGTTTGAATCGCGGTTAGTCTGTCGGTGAATTTTTCAACCAGATATAAAAGCAAATTCCAATAAGAAGTCGCCCCGCCGCTTGTGTAAATTCCGTCTTCTTCAGTAATTATTTTGTCCGTCATTAAATTTACTTTCGGAAACATTTGTCTGAATTCATCCGCCGCGTTCCAATGTGTCGAACATTTTTTCCCGTCCAACAAACCGGTTTCTGCCAACATAAAAGCACCGACGCAAAGGCTGACAACTTCCGCACCGTTTTCACGTTTCTCGATTATCCACGGAATAAACTCTTTATTTGTTTTCAGAAAATTAACTGTATCGCCGTAAAATGCGGGAATTATTATCAAATCTGTTTTTTTGACATCGCTTAAAAACAGATCGGAATGGACTGTAAATAAACTGTTGTGCAGTTTTACTTCCTTTTCCAACCCGACAAATTTTATGTCGAAAATATCGGGTTTTCCCTTTGATCCGGCAAAACTATTTACCTGCGAAAAAACGTGTCGCGGATCATCAATAGCCGCCAAAACTGCTGATTCGGGGATTAAAATTGAAACGTGTTTCATAAGAAAAAAATCAATAACGGATAATGGATAATGGATAATTCGGTTTATTAGAACCCAGTTTATTTTACTAAACCTGAATCCGTTAGAAAAATTATTTAATACCTAATGTAGGGCTTTCCTATAAAAAATAAAAAACAAGGCTACAAATGTTACATTCTTAAATAGATTAACAAAAAAGGATGGAACAAATATGCAACCTTGTCGAGATGAT
>JBGTHN010000616.1:0-3869 GCA_041746235.1 Pyrinomonadaceae bacterium
ACGATCAGATCCGCTTCTTCCTTGAATTTTTGCGTTTCGGCGGTTTCAATATCGCAGACTTCATTCTCCGCACGAGGTTTCCCAAGAACTTTTAAACCTGCATCATTAAACCACTCGGAAAGTTCGCAAGCTGTTGCCCAAGCCTCTTTATGATTCGGCTTAACGACAATACCGACGCATTTAATTTCTTGATTTATCATCTTCGGTCAGAAAAGTTAGTGCGTTTATAATCAACTAAAGTTGTGAAAACTTCAAGTATTTAGTGTTGTAATTGAAACTGTTATGGTGTTTTCTCGTTATTTTTCGATTGAAAACTATCTTTATTTTACCGAATTACACTGAGATTCTACTAAATATCAGCGTTTTTTTAGCTAATATCGTTGTAAACGAAGCAAGTTACAGCGGTGTATAACGAAATACCGTTGATGTTTTGGCAAACACCGGCGATGTAATGCAATATTACGGTGGTGTAAGACAATAATTCGGCGGTGTAACGCAATATTACAATGGTGTGAGGCAAGAAACCGGCGATGTAAGACAAAACACCGCCGATATATTGTTAAATATCAGCGGTGTTTTATCTGCATACAAATGTTAATTACGATCAATTGTTGTAAATCTCATCCTGTCGAACTGATTTTTTAACTTTCTTTGACTTTCTAAAGGTCGAAATGCCTTCTTTTACCAAACCTGTAATGATCTTGCGGTTTTGGAAAAGTAGTTGTAACCATTCTCTTTTTCGCATTTGCGGGAAATAGATTCCGCGGAAAAATATGCGTGAAACAAAATGGCTGACGCGATATTGAAGCGGTGTGTCTTTGATCTGTTCGAGTGCTTCGGCATTGCGTTCGGGACTGTAGGATTTTGACCAAGCATAATCTACTTCGGCTTTTGCGTCGGTAATAGACATTTTGTTAGGCGTGTGTGCCATAACAAAAGGTGCAAATTCAAGCCAGTGTTTCGGTCGCGTAAGTCTTCCTTCTTTTTCAAGCCGTGTGTAAAGCGGAGTTGCCGGAAATGGCGTTAGTTGACCGAATACGGGAAGTCCCGGCGACCAACTTTCGATCTCGTCAACAGTTCGTTTTCCTACGCCCGTTGTGTCATTATCCATTCCGAAAATGAACGACGTAATTGCGTAAATATTTCGTCTGGCAAGACGGTCTAAAACTTCTCTGTAATCCGAAGGTTTTGAGAAATTCTTGTTAACCGAAGCCATATTGTCAGGATCGATCGATTCCATTCCGATGAAGATCCATTTGCCGCCCGATTCTTTTATTAAGTCAACCAATTCCTCATCTTTGAGCAGATTTGCACTAATTTGTGCAACCCACGGAAGTTGTGCATCAGCATCAATGATCGCGTGAAGTAGTGTTTTCAGACGTTTTTTGTTGATGGCAAGATTGTCATCAATAAAGAAAACCGCCATCTGTCCTTTTTCGTTCTTCGCACGTTTTTTGAGTCGAAGAAGTTCTTCAACAACGCTTTCATTTGTACGAAAACGAATCGAATCACCAAAAAATCCAGTCACAGTGCAGAATTCGCAACCATAAGGGCAACCGCGACCTGTTTCGATCGGAACGACAAAAAATTTGCCCCAACCTTCGCCCATTTTTGACAACATCGGCTGCAAAAATTTTGGAACAAGACTAAATTGGTCTAAATCCAAAGTTTCCCAAGGAATGTGCGGATAAGGTTGCAGACTCGGTTTGATGTCGTTGCCTTTTGCGTCAAATTCGGGTTTATAAATTTCTTTTAATGTGCCGTTCGCCGCATCTTCAACCATCAAAGCCCATGTTGCATCAGCTTCACCAAGTGCGACTGCATCGGCGTGTTGTTTTCCACCATCACGTCCCAATGCTTCGTCGGGACATTCGGTAACGTGCGGTCCGCCCATAACGACTTTGAAACCCGCATCACGCAGAGCATCGGCGACTTTATAAGCCCTCGCAACCATCCGAGTCATTGCACCGATACCGATCAAACCTATATCTTCGTCACGGCAAAACTGTACAAGTTCTTCCCGTGTCATAGATTTGGCGTTGCCGTCAATTAAAATTACTTCGTGTTCTTTCGGAGTTAATGCCTGAAGCAAAAACATCCACAAATGCGGCATAAAATTGCGTGTTATGCCGTTGTCGGGATTATAAAGTAGAATTTTCATAGTTTACCTAAACCTTAGAGAAACAAATTAATAAATCATTCATCTATTTAAGATAAGGAATAGACAAACCGAAATTATCAACAATTTTCAGCGATTACCTTCTGGCACGGCGTGAACGAAACGAACGCTTAGTGCGTTGTTTGTTAAAACCGTTCGAGTTTTTTTCTTTTTGAAAAACACTGCTTGGAATTGTTGCTGTTCCGCCAAAATCCGACAAAACAACTCTTTTAACCTTTTGTTCGGTCAATTTTTCGATCCCACGCATTGCAAGTTCTTCATTCGGTGTAACAAGCGTAATTGCTTGTCCCGTATTTCCCGCACGTCCCGTTCGTCCAACACGATGGACATAATCTTCAGGGGCTTGCGGAACATCATAATTTATGACGTGCGAAACTGCATCAACATCAATTCCCCTTGAAGCAATATCGGTCGCCACAAGAATTTGTGTTGTACCACCGCGAAAACTTTTAAGTGCCGCTTCTCTCTGGCTTTGCGAACGATTCGAGTGAATCCGATTTGCCCGCATATCACGTTTTGAAAGAATATGTGCAATGCGATCAGCACCGCGTTTTGTTCGTGTGAACACCAACACTTTTTCGTAATCATTTGTTTCAAGCAAATTCAGCAACAGAGCGGTTTTTGAAGCCGTTGCAACGGGATATGCTAATTGATTGACAGTTCTTGCCGTTCTGTTCTGCCGACTGACTTCGATAACTTTCGGCTCATTCATTATCGAATAAGCAAGCGTTTTAATGGTATTAGAAACCGTCGCCGAAAAGAGCAAAGTCTGACGTTCTTTTGGAACTACTTTCAAAATGTCTTTGATTGCGGGCAAAAAACCCATATCAAGCATTCTATCTGCTTCATCTAAAATCAATGTTTCAACTTTCGATAAATTTATCGTCCCACGTTTTAAGTGATCGAGCAAACGTCCGGGTGTTGCAATAACCACATTCACGCCACGCCGTAAAGCATTGATCTGATGTTTCATACTCGCTCCGCCAATAATACTGACGCAACGCATTTTGCTGTTAGCAAGTTCGATGTATGCTTTTTCGATCTGCGAAACGAGTTCGCGTGTCGGAGCAACTATCAAAACCTTTACGCCGTTCTTATCCTGTGACGCTAATTTTTGAATTGTCGGAAGGAGAAACGCAGCGGTTTTACCCGTTCCCGTTTCTGCACAACCGATTAAATCCGCACCTTTTAAGACGATCGGTATCGCCTGTTTCTGAATTGGTGTCGGTTCTGTAAAATCTAGGGATTCGCACTTTTCTAAAAGTGCTTCATTCAATCCCAAATCTGAAAATGTCATAAAATTCCTTATAAGTTGGTGGAGCGTTCATAGTTAATTGTTCATTATTTTGAACTTTTGACCTATGAATTTTGTTTCCACCTGATTGTAAATTCGAATCGCTAAGTTAGTGATTTCTTTTATCACGTTATAAGTAATTTTTTGACAACAACAGTTCTTCTTTTTTGTAACTGTTTCCTTAACGATAATGTAATTTATATTTGTGTTTGTGTAATTAGACAGATTGATGAAATTTGCAATTGCTTATTAAAAGTTTCTTAAACAATCAACCATCAACCATTCACTATTTACAAAATTAAAAGTGCCTTCAACTTAAAACATAAGCGGATAGGCACTTTGTATTAATTGTTATTGGTTTTTGGTAGCTGATTACCAACGGTTTCCACCACCGCC
>JBGTHN010000617.1:0-6848 GCA_041746235.1 Pyrinomonadaceae bacterium
ACTTCAACAAGACTCGCCGCATATCTCGCCTGTTCAAAAGTTTCCGCGACAACAAGAGCAATCGGTTGGTTATTAAAATAGATTTCCGCCGATTGCAAAGCGTTAAACGAATCACCTTTTGCCAGAGTTTTTGTTGCGTTCAAATGCGTATAAACCTTTAACACGCCTGCAATCTTTTCTGCCACTTTCGTATCAATTGATGTGATCGTTCCTTTCGCAATGTCGCTCGTTACAATATAACCGTAAACAGCATTTTTGACAGGGAATTCCGCCGCATATTTCGCTTTTCCCGTAACCTTCGCCACGCCGTCCACACGACTCATTTCTTTTCCGATATATCTCATAATTATTTTTATTACCTCGGCTTGTATGTATTGTTTGAATAATCAAAAGCGGTATTACATTTCTTACAAATTCTTTTTGGACTACTCAATCCTGATTTTATTCCTTTGCCACCACAGATTACACAAGTATTGTGAGTGATTGGTTCATCAACGAAATATTCCAAATAAACAGGTCTTTTGAAATACTCAGAAAGTTCTTTTCTTATTTTTTCACCTTCAAGATTTAGCTTTCCTTTCTTATAATTCTTTAATTGTCTTAAAGCTGAACCTTCAAAAATCCAACCTCCCAACCAATTCTCATAAACCCTTTTATGATGACGTTGCCACTGTTCAATTTCTATCGATGATGGCACTCTTGAATAAGGGATGATACCTAAACAATTTCCGCAAGTAAGTTCATTTGTAAAACCATGACATCTACCTTGCAATAGAAAAAACTTAGAGTCCTCGCAACTACAATTAAAGTCGGTATCAACTTCAAATATTACATCTTCTTCTTGAAATGTTTTCGGTTTGTCTGTCAGATACTCATCAAAATATTTTTTCCAATATCCAATTATTTCGGGATTTTCTAACCAATTATTAAATGAGTGTTTATCAACAAAAGTTATGGTTAATTCTAACTTGCCGTCTACTTTTCTCAATTCTCTCGGCTCACCGAAAATCAATCTTTGCTGATATAAACTTACTGATAACGAAATAAACCTTTCACCGTCATAGCTCGGGTCAGTTAACTCCAATATGATTTTAGCTGAGATTGGTGTATCAATTATCATTTACTTGCCATTTTCAACGCCCGAACAATCGCACATGCGCCTAATGTGACTTTGAATTTATTGTGTTCAAGCGGTTTTGCACGTTCCATTTCCATTTTGGCTGCTTCTTCAAAAAGCTCTTTGCTTGGTTTTTTGCCGATCAACATTTTTTCTGCGATAAATGCCCGCCAGGGTTTGTGTGCGACTCCGCCCATTGCAATTCTTGAATGACGAATTGTGTTTGTGCTGTCTATTTCCAAACCGACTGCTACGGAAACCAATGCGAAGGCGTAACTTGCACGATCGCGGACTTTCAAATAATAAGTGTTTTTTCCAAATTTATTTTTCGGAATTTCGATAGAAGTTATTAACTCTCCGTGTTTCAAGTTATTATCTTTTTCGGGCGAATCTCCGGGCAAACGATGGTATTCATCAATATGAATCGAGCGTTCTTTGCCTTTTTCGTCCTGCACTTTGATAACCGCATCGAGTGCCGACAAACCGACTGACATATCCGAAGGAAAAACTGCAACGCATTTATCCGACCAGCCGAAAATTGCGTGCATACGGTTTAAACCTTCCAACGCACCGCAACCCGAATTCGGTTCGCGTTTGTTGCAAGGCATTGTTGTGTCATAAAAATAAACGCAACGGGTTCGCTGATTTAAGTTTCCGCCGTTTGTCGCCATATTGCGGATTTGTGCCGAAGCTCCAGCCATAATTGCTTGTGTCAAAAGCGGAAAATTCTGTTTGATAAGCGGATGATTTGCCGTGTCTTTATTTTTTGCCAAAGCACCGATAGAAATTTTGTCGCCGATGGATTTTATCTGCTTTAGGTTTAGATTATTGATATCAACCAATTCGTCTGGACGCATCACGTCTTCTTTCATCAAGTCAACAAGATTTGTGCCACCGGCAAGAAAGTTTGCAGATTTATTTGCCGCAACCATTTTTGTCGCTTCTTTTATTTCTTTCGCACGTTGATACTTAAACGGTTTCATTGTTTGCGTCCTCCTGTTGATCGAGCGGTTTTGCAAAGTTCCAAGTCGCCGCAGTTTCTTTGCCCGTGTGAACTTCCTTGATCGCTTTCAAAATATTCGGATAAGCACCGCAACGGCATAGATTTCCGCTCATACGTTCACGGATCTCGTCATCGGATAATGTCATCGAAGTTGATTTTGGACCGATGTTTTCCGTAACGTAGCTGACTTCGCCTTGTTTTGCTTCATTTAGGAGTGCAACCGCCGAACAAATCTGTCCCGGTGTGCAGTAGCCACATTGAAAAGCATCGTATTTGATAAAAGCTGTTTGAATTGGATGAAGTGTTTCGCCGGTGGCAATTCCTTCAATTGTCGTAACTTCTTTGCCTTCGCAGGTTGCCGCCAATGTCAGACAAGACAAAACTCTTTCGCCGTCAATATGCACTGTGCATGCTCAGCATTGTCCGTGGTCGCAACCTTTTTTTGAGCCTGTTAATGCCAGTCTTTCACGCAAAGTATCAAGCAAGGTCATACGCGAATCAACTTCGAGCGATTTCTTGTCGCCGTTGATTTTCAAGGCGATCTTGACCGCATTTTCAAGCGTAGCAGGTTGAGCGGTAGTTGTTGCACCTTCAACAAATCCTTCCGCTGCCAGCGTTTCCTGTTGTGCCAAAACCTGCATCGCTAGCATTCCGAATCCGACAGCACCGACTTGACCTAAAAATTGTCGGCGTGATGAACCGTGAATTCCGAGTTCGTCCAACAGTTTCTCTTCATCTTCTGTCAATTCCTCGGTCAAGAACATTTCGTCTTGATGTGTTATGACATTATATGATTCAAGCCCTTTATTTAGCTCTTTCATCTATTATTTCTCCCTGAAATTTTGCGTTTGTATTTTCCGATAATTTGTTAATAAACAATTCAAAGGCTAATATTGTTAAAGTTGGTAATAATGATAATAACCTTTTATCTCGGATAACTTCAAGAAATTTAACGGAAACTCAAAAACTTAATTTCGAAAATAAGCCTGATAACCCGGCGAACTACTTATTATTTCTAAACATCGGAAAAATGGTTGATAAATAATGAAAAATAAATCACATCTATTATATATATCGTTTTGCTTATTACTTTTTGTTTTTTTTCAAAATGGAACGACGATTTCAGGTCAAAGAAATATCAATTCACAAACTGTTGATTTCAAAAAAGCAGCCGAAAAAAATAAAGATTTGCAGAATTCTTTGAATTGGACTTTTAGCAAAAAGCAGAAAGGTTGGTATTTGTATGTTCCTTTGATTCAATACACTATAAACACAGAAGCTAAAGTTGATTCGCCCGAATTTGCAAAAGCGGTTTTTGAATGGCAGAAGCAAAAACAAATTACATCAGACGGAATTATCAGCCATAAAACGCTTGAGTCATTTATCAGTTATTGGCAATCACGGCGACTAAAACCGATAGTTCTGGCAAACGAAAATCAATTATTGACCGCTGACATTTCAAACTTTTATGATCCGACAAGAAACGTAGAATTGTTAAAGGTTGAAAAAGAAACTTTTAAAGCATACAAAAAAATGATTGCGGCGGCGATTGCCGACAAAAGTTTAAGTTTAAAGACTGATAAAGCAGGGAATTTGAGCGACGAAGAACAGTTTTTGAAGATGATCTCAACATATCGTTCACCTGCATATCAAGCGGGTTTGCGAAAAAAAGAACCGAACGCAACTCGTGCTCAAATTGCATTTAAAAGTCCGCATTTCACGGGACGTGCTTTAGATATATACGTCGGCGGAGAACCTGTTACAACAAAAGATTTTAACCGGGCGATTCAAATAAAAACACCTGTTTATAAATGGCTTGTAAAAAATGCCGAAAAATTTGGTTTCTATCCATATTTCTATGAACCGTGGCATTGGGAATATGTAAATTAATACTGATTTATTTCTAAGTTTATCTTTTTTTCTTCGTTGTTTTATTGGCTTGCTGTGCTAAGACAGGCAAGGTTTTTCCGCCCAAAAAGTTTCCTTCTTTAATTTGTTGGAGACTTACGACATATTGTTTTTTCGCAGTTGCACGGGCAATCATTTTTTTCAAAGTTGCATCCGAAACTTCCAGATTATTCAACCCATTTGATTTCAATTCCGCCCGCAGATTTTTGACGGTATTTTTCTCATAGCCATAAACGTCAGGATATATATGCAGTTTGTCGGCTTCAACAACGATTGTGTCGTAGGTAATTTCCAAAGGTAAAGGTTTGTCCAATTCGATCAAAAAAGTTGTTTTTGTGCGTTTGGCTTTTGAAATTTGTGCATCGGAAATGTCTAAAGAAAATGCGGAAACAATTTTATCATTTAAGTCATAAAGATCATTTCGCAGAACTCTCATACAACCGTGCGAAACTAGATTCCCCAAATCTTGTGTGCCTTTTGCCTGATGAATCAAATAATTATAGCCGAGCGGTATTTTGATTTTGCCGAGTGGGTTTCGCGGATCGGTTGGTTTTATTATTTGACCACGCAATGATGGAGCAACCCAATCACTATCGGGCGGAGACCAGATCGGATTCCAGATGACCGTTTCAATGTTACGCAATCCGACAAATATAGGATAGTCTTTCATTCCGACACCGATCGGATAATTTTTGACTTCCTTGCCGTTTTGCCAAAAAGTCATCTGAAAAGCGGGAACATTTACCGTAAGTTTTATATCGCTTTCGCCCGCTGAAAAATCAGCTTTTTCAATAATACCGCCTGTCCGTATGTCGGAACGTGCCGAATCTCTCGCCATATCTTTAATATATGTTTGTCCAAACGAAACGCAAACGAATAAAATATTCAGTAAAATAATTGACGATATTTTCAGCGTTATAGAGTCTTTGATCTTAAAGTTACTCATAATTTTCCTTGTATTTATTGCGATCATTCTGCAATTTTAACTTCTCTTTGGATGACATAATCAAATTTACCGATGGATTTATTTTTATCACGCGAACCTCGATTTGATTCAAATCTGATTCTCATTTCGGAGTTCTCATTTTTAAATGGGTTCAAAGATGTTTCACCAATAGCAATTGATTCGTTTTCATAGCCTATGCGGGCTGGCATAAATTTACCATTGGCATTTTTCATTTCGGCGATCATTGGCAATTCGCTGTTGGTTGGCAAACGTGAAAGTTTAAACTCTTTTCTTTCAACTCTTTTTACCTGAACAACTTTTTCGGATATAAAGATCGGGTCAATTTCTATTTTATGTTTTGCCTGCATATTTTCATTCGGCGTAAAAGTAAGTTCGTATTCCTTTACTTCATTCGGAATTTCTGTTGTATATATGATTTGTCCGGCTTCGTTTTTCGATTCTTTTAACTCTTTATCGCCTAGTTTGGCATTTTGAACCTTGATAACATCTTTGCCAAAACCTTGAATTTCTTTGCCGTCAACAATTTCTGTAATATCGTAATAAAATAACGCATCGAATGTGGTTTTATCCGCAAAAGAAGTTACTTTTACATCTACTAAAACACGACGGCTTTCTTTTTTCGGTGGTGCTTTTTCTTCAAATTCCGCAGAATTATCGCAACTTGTAAGTATTAAGATTGAAAATAGAAAAAGTATAACTAATTTGTATTTAAGGTTTTTGTTTTTTATTGATCGCATCAATTGCATTTTGAACAACTCCATTTGTATTTTCTAAAGCCGATTCGGCTAAATTATAAGATACATTAGTTTTACCCATTATCAGAGCGATTCTCAAGTCGCTTTTTGCCGAATCAAATAATTCTTTTGCCATTTGTTCATCCAAATCGGTTTCATCAATCAATATACGCAGACTTCGTTCAATCAGCTTTTTGTTTTTCGGCTTTAAGTTGGTCATACGATTTCCTTTTACATAGCCGAGTTTTATCATCGTCGCGGTTGAGATCATATTGAGAATCATTTTTTGAGCAGTTCCGGCTTTCATACGCGTTGAACCTGTAATCGCTTCCGCTCCGACAACTGCAACAATCGGAATCTTCACAACTTTTGTGATCGGCGAATCTGGATTGCAAGTTATACAAGCCGTAAAACATCCCAAACTTTTCGCATATTCAACCGCACCAACTGTATAAGGCGTTCCACCCGATGCGGCAATTCCAATAACCGCATCTTTTTCTGTTAAATCTCTATTTTGCAAATCAATTTTGCCAGCTTCCTTATCATCTTCGGAAGCCTCAACCGCTTTATAAAGTGCTTCATAACCGCCCGCAATTATTCCCTGAAATAAATTACTCGAAACACCAAAAGTCGGCGGAATCTCACTCGCATCCAAAATGCCAAGTCGTCCACTCGTTCCTGTTCCAATATAAAAAAGCCGTCCGCCATTTTTTAATCTTTCGACAACATTTTCAATCGTTTCAGCAATCTCAGGCAAAACCTTTTCAACCGCTTCGGCGACCAATTTATCTTCATTATTGATAAGTCGAATCGCTTCAAGCGTAGAAACTTCGTCAATGTTTTTTGTGTTCGGGTTTTCTTGTTCGGTTATTGTTAAAGCCATAATGACAAGGGCAATATGATAACAAAGTAAATCAGGATTGAATTAAAGACTGGAACGCAATCGAGCCGATTGTGTCCCAGTCAAACACTTCTTTTCAGAAAATATTTATAGTGAACCGAAATCACATTTAATAAATAATAAAGTTAAAGACTACAACTTTATTGACTGAATACCTTTCTCCATTTTTCATCGGTGGCTCAAATGCAAGTTGACGAGCCGCTTTGATAGAATTATTT
>JBGTHN010000618.1:0-5490 GCA_041746235.1 Pyrinomonadaceae bacterium
AAACATTTGAGAATAATCCGGATAACTGTCCGCTAAGGCAAGCAAAGCACGAACATTTTCGCCACGTTTTTTATAATATTGTGCTAAGGCAAGATTGATTTTCGGGCTGTTATCTGCGGTCTTTTTGGCAAATTGTAATTCTTCCATTGCCCAATCAAATAAACCTATCGTGCTTAGATCATCCGATTTTTCGGCTCGTTCCAACTCTTTTGCCGTAGCTGTTTCTGCCGCAACTGTTACGACTCTTAAATTTTCTACGGCTTTTGGAATAAGCGAATTGATGGGAAACTTCGGTGGCGTTTGGCATTTTCCCTGCCGACGCAAGATCACCAATCTATCCAAGGCAATGTGTCCATACCAATTCGCACCGTAGCGATATGCCGTGGCATCATACAAAGCACAGGCTTCGTCAATTTTCCCTGCTTTTTCCGAATCTCTCGCCGCCCAATATCCCGTCTGTCCTCGATAAGTGTTGTCTTTGTCAACATACCGGGCAAGATGTTCGGTCAGCATTTTTGATGATTCTTCAAAGTTCTCTGCTTCGTGCTGATTCCAGGCAAGTGCAAACTGTGCTTTGGCGACATAGACGGATTCTGGATAAAGTGCGAGTGTTGATTTCATATAATAATCTTGATCGGTTTTATTGCGTTGGCTTCCCGCTTCATCTCCCATTGCAACCATCGTTTTCGGTGTCCAATCACTTTTCGCAAATTTTTGCCGCATATCATTGAGCGTATTTCTTGCCTCATCCCATTGCCTTGCTTTGGCATATCCGATGGCGAGTTCATAAAATGCTTCTGGTTTTTCTTCTGCGGAAAGCGAAATTGCATTAAATGCTAGATTTGCCGAAGGCATTTGGCGACTTCGGGCATAAGATTTCAAGCGTTTAAGTTGAATTTCGGCAGAAACATTTTTGGAAAAATTACGCAGGTATTCATCATAGGATTTCGCCGCATCCGGATATTTTCCTTGATTATATAAATCGTTTGCCCGTGCAAGGATTTCGTCCGCATTTTGTGGTGTCAGGTCTTGTTGTAATTCGGTTAATTTTTTTTCGGCTTCATCACTTGCTTTTGTTCCCGCACCGTAAAAATAAACCTTTCGATAAAAATTGATTGCCTGAGCTTGATTTAAGGATTGTTCATAAGATTTTGCCGTCATCAGAAGTGCGTCCGAGTTATTTTCATTGTTCAAAGTCTGCAAAACCTGTGGAACTTGAGCCGCTTGTCCACTATTTAAAAGACTTTCGCCCCAAATTAATTTGGCTTCTTTCGCACGCATCGAAGTCGGATATTTTTGGACTAATTCAGCAAAAACCTGATGAGCAGCGTTACGGTTTCCGGCTTGCAAAAAAGCCTTTCCGCGTAACCACATTGCGTAATCATCCAAGCCGGTTTTCTGTGCAAAAATCGGATTATCGAGCATCTGTGCCGCACCATTAGGATCGCCGTTTTCAAGTTTGATCCTCGCTCGTAAAAGTTTTGCCAATGCACCCGTTTTTGTGTTGTTGTAGCGTGTTTCGATATTGGCAACAATTGATTCGGACGGAAGTTTTCCGCCTTTGGTCATTTCCCTTAAAGATTTCAATGCAACATCTTCGGGCGGTTGTGCCGTGCAACTTACATTAAACGATGCAAGCAAACCCAATGCGACAAATATTGAACCGATGAACCAATTAAATTTTATACGAAAGTCTTTGATAAATAACATACTTAATCCTTATCTCCGTTTTTTTGATGCGAAATTGTAAATGTGATTTGTCCTCTTATCTGTTAAAGATTTTCTTTCAAGAATTATGGGAAGTGGTGTAAGATAACTTTGAACTCTTTCAATTATAACAGAGGTTTTATTATGTTAAAAATTTATCTCACATCTTTGTTTATTTTTGCATTTGCAATAAATGGCTTTTCTCAAACTCCGCAACCAACTGCAACACCGATTTCGGACGACGGCGATGTTGTAAAAATTTCTACTAATTTAATCCAAATAGATGTTTCCGTAACAGATAAAAAAGGTAATCCTGTAACAGATTTGAAACCCGAAGATTTTGAGATATATGAAAATGGCAAAAAACAGGACATCACAAATTTTGGTTTCATATCAAATAAATCGGAATCTATAACAAAAGTCAATAAAGAGAATAATTCGATTCCGATTCCGCCAACCCAACTTAAACCAAATCAGGTTCGACGAACAATTGCACTTGTCGTAGATGATCTGACTCTTTCATTTGAAAGCACATATTACGTGCGGCGAGCATTGAAAAAGTTTGTGGATGAACAGATGCAAGAAGGCGATCTGGTCGCAATTATCAGAACAGGTGCGGGAATCGGTGCTTTACAGCAATTTACGACTGATAAGCGTTTACTGTATCAAGCGATTGAGCGTGTGCGTTGGAACGCCAGCGGAGTCGGTAACATTGGAGCATTTGCACCACTTACTTCTACATCTGAAGCAGATCAAAATTCAAATGGTGAAGAATCGGACGAAGATCAAGCAGCGGAACGAGATATTGAAGCCGAGTTAAATGATTTTCGCAGAAATATATTTGCGACAGGAACTCTCGGAGCATTGAACTATATCGTTCGCGGAATGGAAGAATTGCCGGGACGAAAATCCGTGATGCTTTTTTCCGATGGTTTTAAATTATTTAGTGTAGATGAAAGCGGGTTTCAAAGTTCAGGTATTTTAAATAATTTGAAAAAACTTGTGGATTTAGCAAATCGTGCTTCGGTTGTTATATACACAATGGACGGGCGTGGATTGGCAATTACGGGAATAACGGCGGCGGATAACACAGGCGGCAGGTCGGCTCAACAAATTCAAGATGAAGTTTCTGCTCGAAGTGATGAACTCTTCGATACACAAGAAGGTTTGATTTATCTGGCGAGAGAAACGGGCGGTTTTGCTGTTATCAATAATAATGATTTGAGCAAGGGAGTCGAAAAAGTCCTTAACGATCAGAGTTATTATTTAATCGGTTATGAACCTGATGATGAAACTTTTGATGCTGAAAAATTAAAGTTTAATAAATTTACGGTGAAAGTTAAGCGTGAAGGCGTAACTGTTCGTTATCGCAGTGGCTTTTTCGGAATGAGCGACGAAGATATCAAAAAGCCTTCGGAAAACCTGTCTCCGAAAGAAAAGATTACAAACGCTTTGACATCTCCATTTGCTGTTAATGAAATAAATCTTTCATTAAACACGCTTTTTAAGAGTGACGAAAAGAAAAATTTATTTTTGAATTCATTTTTATACATTAACGCCAAAGACTTTAATTTTGTAGATGATACAGATGGAAGCAAGAAAGTTGTTTTTGATGTTTTAGCCGTCAGTTTCGGAGATAATGGTGTGCCGGTTGATGAAATCAGCAAAACCTATACGATAAATTTAACAGGCGAAACTTATCAGAGAGTTTTGGATGAAGGATTAATTTATTCATTCGGATTTCCCGTTAAAAAAGCCGGGGCTTATCAAATGCGTGTCGTCATACGCGATCACAATTCCAACAAAGTCGGTTCGGCAAATCAATTTGTTCTTGTTCCAAAAATGAATAAAAAACGCCTGACACTTTCCGGCGTTGTTTTGCAAAATATATCGTATGAAGAATGGAATAAAGGACAACAATCAAACCAAAACAATATTGACGATAATAAAAATGTTGTCATAACAAAAAATAATCCAAAGGCGGCAACCTCTTTAAAACAGTTTCGGCGTGGAACAGTTTTGCGTTACGGTTTCGAGATTTACAATGCCAAATACCAAAAAGAACAAAAACCGCAGTTAGAAACACAAATAAAGGTTTATCGTGACGGAAAATTATTATTTGAAGGCAAAGCAAATCCGATCAATGTTTCGCAATTGACTAATTTCACAAACATAATAGACGGCGGAGCTTTGAATTTAGGAACAACTATGCAATCCGGTGATTATGTTCTGCAAATTATTGTTACGGATAAATTGGCAAAAAGTAAAAAACAAATTACTTCCGAACTTATACAATTTGAAATCATTGAATAAAAAAAAAGCCGTCTGATATTTTCATCAAACGGCTTAAAAAATGTGTAATTTGAAAAAGTTAGACTGATCCGCCGGGATAACTTGTCCCGAGTTTTCCTTCGTCGCCTTCGGCTAAAGTGTTGACCAATTCATAATTAAAATAATCAAATTTAGCGGCAACAGGTGGTTGAACACGCTTGTCATACATCTCACGCGAACGATCAATCGCTTCACGCAATCTTTCGTAAAGGTCGCTGGATTCACGTCCTTCTTTAACTTTTTGCTCATTGTAGAGCTTGATTTCCGAAACAAGCAGGCGTGCAAAACGTCTGGCATCATTGTGCAAACGACGTTCATCTTCCGAAACTTCGATCGGCAGATCTACATTTCGATCGGCAAATCTCGAACGAACCGGCGGAGCGGGAGTTGATTCTTCACTTGATTCAAGTTCGTCATCTTCAAACGCTTCACCAAATCCTGTTTCAGCATCTTCAACTTCATCGGATATAGTTTCAAAATCATCTTCCCCGGAAGTTTCAAATTCATAAGAACTTTCGTATGAATCTGTTTCCGTTTCCACAACTTCGTCTAATTCTTCCGTTGCCGTTGCCGTATCTGAAAAACTTTCAAATTGAGTTGTCTCAAATTCAGAAGTTTGCTCATAAGTCTCGTTAATACCGGTTTGATAATCTTCCACCGTAGAAACTGAATCTACTTCGGAATCATAATTATCAAATGAAGTTGAATAATCATCTTCTTCGATAGAAAAGTCTTGCACAGATTCTTCACTTGGTTTCTCCCAAGAACTATCGTCATAAGCAACTTCATCCTCATCTTCTTCCGATAATGATTCTTCTACTTCAGATTCTTCGACAGGTTGAAACTCAAAACCAGATGGCTCTTCAACTGCGGAAGTATCGGCTACAAATTCCTCTTCCGATTCTTCAACGGATGGTGAATCAGTTTGTTCAAATGTGACCTCTTCGGATTCTTCACTTTCTTCAAAGTCCGGTTGTGAGAAGTCTTCATTAAATTGTTCTGTTTGATCTTGAACTCCTACATAAGCAGGCTTTTCACTCACTTGAGTTTTCGCCATTTGCGTCGAAGCCAAAACTTCTACGGTTAATCCGGCAACACGCATCAATGTTTCAAGTGCTTCGACATTTACTTTGTTGTCACCACTTCCATTATCCGCATAAAGAACTGCCACACCGCGTCCGCGTGCAACAAGCGGAATCGCATACATATTTTCGGGCTGTTCAAAATCCAGTTTATTCAAATACAATAAAGCGTCTTCACCTGAATTACTGCTTCCTTCAACCGTTGCCAATGTTTCAACGGATTCGCTCAAAGCGGTTTTTGAAGTAACGGGAAAGAAAACTTCGCGTATTACCTGCGGGTTTGAATGTTCTTCTGTTCCAAACATCCGCCAACCAACAAGATGTTCATTTTTTACGATAAAAAATGCCCCTCGTGGCGTAAACTGCGTCG
>JBGTHN010000619.1:0-3163 GCA_041746235.1 Pyrinomonadaceae bacterium
TTTAACAGGGATTAAGAGGATAAACAAGGATATGTAAAATAAGTGTTTTATTACTCTTTTATCCTCTTAATCCTGTTCATCCCTGTTTAATATTTCTTTCAACTGCGTAACTTATAAAAAAGTCAATTTCGACACTAACAACAAAAGCCTGCTTCAATTGGATAGAGGCAGGTTTTTATTGTTATAATTTACAAAACACTTTTCAGAGGAAAAATATGTCAATAATCAGTGATGTTATCGAATCAACCAAAGCCGTTATAAAAGGAATGAAAGTAACTCTTTCACAAATTCCGAAGGAAAAATGGACGGTGCAATATCCCGACGAACCAGTGACGGTTCAGCCACGTTATCGCGGGCAACATCTTCTTCACGTAGATGAAATGGGCAAAGAAAAATGCGTGGCGTGTTATTTATGTGCGGCGGCTTGTCCTTCCGATTGTATTTATATCGAAGCAAAAGACGATCCGAGACCTTACGAAGAACGAATCGGACGAGATGAACGCTATGCAGAAGTTTATAACATTGATTACGGACGTTGTATTTTTTGCGGATTTTGCGTCGAAGCCTGCCCGAAAGATGCCATCACACACGGCTATAATTTTGAACTTTCCGTCTATAATCGTGCTGATCTTCTTAAAACAAAAGACGATCTTTTAATAACAAAACAAAAACAATCACCAAATTATCGCGTCGCATTATCAAGCGAAGACGTTGATTCGGAATTTAAAGAAGTATAGAAAGAGTTTTTTAGAAAAAGAAAATTATTGTTCAAATGAGGTGCTTTTGGGTATTTAGAAAATAACCTAAAAGCATCTTTGGTTTTGTAAATGTTTTTATATTTTTACATTGGGGGGAAAATGTTTTTTGAAAATTGGCAGGAAATCAGCCGCATATTTATAAGTGCTTTAATAGCTTACATCGTTTTAATTATTATTTTACGCATTTCCGGTAAACGCACCTTGTCGAAATGGAATGTATTCGATTTTATTGTTACGATCGCTCTCGGCTCGTTGTTAGCGGATGTGATCGTAAGCAAATCAAATCGAATAGCCGAAGGACTTTTCGCAGCATTCTTGTTGATCGTATTTCAGTTTACGATAACTTTTCTTTCCACACGTGTGGATTGGGTTCAAAAACTTATTAAAGCAAAGCCGACACTCCTTTATTATCAAGATACTTATTTAGAAGACGCGATGAAATCGCAGAGAGTTGTCAAAGCCGAGATTCTTGCGGCAATGCGGACTTCGAGTATCGGTTCGGTTGATGCGGTCGAAGCGGTAGTCTTGGAAGCAGACGGAAGTTTTAGCGTTATTGAGAAATCAGAAAGCGAAGGTGCAGATTCGGCACTCGAAGATGTGGAAGGTTTTAATAATAAAAAGCACTAAAGTTAATTTAAGATTATGATTTTCCTTATTTGTAATCTTTGAAAATTATGTATAATTTATCCCTTGGACACAGCCAAAAACAGTCACCGAAATACCGCGTCGCATTATCTTCTGAAGATGTTGTTTCGGAATTTAATGAAGTCTAAGTTGATTTTTAGTTGAACCAAATATCATCTTGAGAAGTTAAAGAAAACTTGTAACTAACTGCAAAATCGCCTATCATCAAGCACTTTCAGATAATTTCAAAAAAAGGAGTTTGTGAAATGCGTGGTTTAGGTATCGGTGCTTTAATATTTGTTGTATTGTCTTTTTTGTTTTGGCTTATCAGCTGGTTGTATTGGAATTTGCTTCTGGATATGCTTGGGCTTGACAGTTCATTCCGATATATCGCTATAACATCATCTATTTTAAGTATGTTATGTGAGTATTTAGCTGTAGGACTTTTAAGTGTCGGATTGATCATTGCGTCTAAACGCTTGCCGCAATAATAAATTCTTTTCTTGACCGTAAGAAATGCGAAGTATTGAGAGATTTCTTCGCTGTTTATTATTTTAAAATAAATTCCTGTGGATACAACCAACTTACCACCAACACGAAAAGGACGTAATTATGAAGTTCACGCGATCGGTTTGCGGGAATTTGCGGGTTTGCGTCGTGATGATGAAAGATTAAATCCGTTTGAACTCGCCCGTTACGCTAAATTGCTTGTTGCGTCTTTTGAACAGATCGAACCTTTTTTGACCGATGAAACAAAAGAGCAACTTCTTGGCACAGGAAAAGATAGATGGTCGGGCGGAGCTTGTTCGCAACCTTTGCCTGATGGACGAAAACTCATTGTCTTAAACCCAACTCACACCAAAAATCGCCAAAATGCAACTTTGATGGAAGAGATTTGCCACGTTTTTCTCGGACATAAACCAAGCCGTCTGGCGATAAAAACAAAAAATAAAGATGGAAAAGTTATCGCCAGAGATTATAATGCTGAGATCGAAGAACAGGCATATTCGATCGGAGCGGCGGCACTCGTTCCATATTCGGCATTAAAGCGTTTTGTCGAAACGGGAAAAACTTCGAGAGAAATTGCCGAACATTTTAATGTCAGTTTTCAATTAATTGAATATCGAATAAAAGTTTCCAGACTTTGGCAAGATTATCTTTCGATTCAAGGCGATGGTTCGAGGTTTTAAATAAATCGCCCAATAAATTTATGGACAAAGACCAGATCATACAGGAAATTCACGAAAGTTCGTCGCCCGATGAAAGATTGTCGGTGGTTGATAAACTTCGTATGCTGCTCGACATCACGAAACAAATCAGTCGTTCGATGGATTTGGATGAGATTTTGAAACTTGTGATGGATACGCTCGGTTCGCTTGTGCGGTTTGATGCGGCGGGAATTTATCTGCTTGAATCAAAAGATGTTGACGGCGAAACACATTATGTTTTTAAGTCAAAAGTTATCCGTGGTTATCGCATAAGTTTTGATCTGATCGAACCGCGTCTTGAACTCGGCGAAGGTTTTATCGGTTATGTTGCACAAACCGGAAAATCGCTTATTTCGCCCGATGTCAGCCTTGATGGAAGATATTTTCCTGCCAGAAGACGCACAAGATCAGAGATGGTTTCGCCGATCATTTCAAACGACAAAGTTATCGGAGTTTTCGATCTTGAAAGCGACGAATTAAATTCTTACACCGAAGATGATTTATCAATTTTGCAGCTTCTTGCTTCGCAGGTAGCGATAATTATCGAAAAAGTCGAACTTCACGATCAGCTTG
>JBGTHN010000620.1:0-11750 GCA_041746235.1 Pyrinomonadaceae bacterium
CGCTGACACACGCCTTCTGGCTCATCACATATCCGGCAGTCGGTTACGCGGCAGTCTATTTCGGAACGCCCGCCACCTTCAGCATCGCCGGAATTATCTGCTTGCTAACGGCACTTTTGGCTCTGCTTTTGGGGAGCGGAACGAGCGATTTGCACAATCACGATTGATTTTTATCGCAAATTTGAATTTTTTGATTAAGTTAGATAAATATACAAAGATGCAAATAAAATTTTTCCCACACAAATTTTAGAACTCTTAACTTTAGGTTACACATTGTTACAAAATGTGTAACCTTGATTTCGGGTAAAAATTGCACTAAAATCCTATTGTGAATAATTCTGATAACAATCTGCAAATTTACAATTCGGATGATTTTAGCATTTCGCTCGATATAGATTCCGTCGTTGAAAGTTGGCTTACCAGAACTGTCAATTCATCCTTAAAGCGAAGTAATGATATTCGCAATGATAAATCAAAGGCGGTTTTCGATTTTTTTGATTTTTGCGGAAAATCCGCCGAACAGGTTTTGCCGTCCGATGTCGAAGAATGGCGTTGGGATTTGAAAACTCAAGGATTGGCTGACGGCACGATCTACAATCGAATTTCGGCACTTTCTCAGTTTTTTGAATATCTACGGAATGAAGTCGGAATGATTAAACTTATTCCGACCAATCCGGCGAAAGTTTCTTTACCTAAAGCAACTAAGCCTTTTCAATCGGAAAGCGTCAAGGCTTTGTCGCGTGAAGAGTTGGCACGATTATTGGAAGTTGTAGAAAATCATACTCAAGACAAAGAGCAGGTTCATTTGAGAGATTTCGCAATTTTACAGTTTTATGTGGCGACCGGCAGACGGCGTGCCGAAATTATCAGCCTTCGCGGAAATAGCATCGAAATTAAAAAAGAGCGATTTTTTATCAAAGCAAAAGTTAAAGGCGGGCATTTTATCAATTTTGAACTTGATGATGAAACTACTCAAAAAGCTTTGTTCGACTATCTTGAAGCAACCAATCGAACAGATATTTTCGGCAAAGACGAACCTCTTTGGCTCAGACACGACAAAGGAGCTAAATCAAGTAAAAAGAAAAATCTGACCTCACACGGGTTTGCCGGACGTATGAAACTTTACGCAGCGGAAGCCGGAATCAGCAATTTTCATATACATCGTCTGCGTCATACCTTTGCCAAAATCGTTTCGGAGTATTCGGAATCAATGGCGGAAACTCAGGAAGCACTCGGACACAGTAACATCAAAACCACCCAAATTTATGTGCAAAGACTGGCGGTTAAAAAGGATAAACATTCTAAATCTATTCGGGACGCTTTGAAAAAATGATTCCAATTTTACTATTTTTCTCCATAAACTCCTAAAATAAAGGAATAGTATGATAAGGCTTGTGTCAAAAAAACGCCTCAGAAACGAATTATGAAGCAAGATTTTTGCTAGTCGAGAAGTAAAATTTACTTCAAAGATAACCCATCGCTACGGAGCTTGTTGCTAAAAGTTCATACTTTGCTGACAACGCTATTTGCTAAGATTTTATTTCTTATTGACAATTGTTTTTATTTTGTCTGTGATGTAATAACCACCCGTTTGATTTGAAGTTCCCTTAAACTCAATCAAATTGGAATCTGTTAAATGTTTTACATACCTTTCAATCGTTCTCTGTGAAACCCTTAATGACTTTGCGTAATCTTTCGCTTTTTTTCCCTCGTCTTTGTAAATTTCCAGTAATAAATCTTTCAATTTCTTTTTGACCTCATCAGTTGTTCCGTCAATAGTTCCGTCAATCATTCCGCCAATAGTTCCGTCAATAGTTCCGTCAGTGATTCTATCAGACTGAATGTCGCTAAAAAAAGTTAGTTTTACGGAATTTGAATCTGATGACCAAACTGGATTTCTGAGACCTGCTTTCTTGAAGTCTTCAATTATTTTCAATGTTCCTCTACCGATTTTTTCTATATATCCTCTAACAAAAACAATATGGGCAATATCGGGATTAACAAGTACGGAAAGATGAGTTTTTTTCAATTCCGATAATTTAAGGGCAAGGTTGCCGAAATTAGTGATTTCCAGTTTATCAGAAGATATGACAATTGAAATCGAGCCGGAAATATCTGAATAGTCCCGGTGAATGAGAGCATTCAATACGCCTTCGCGCAAAGCTGATAAAGGATACTGAAGGTCGTCTGTCCGCTGCCAATTAGCATCGGAGAAATTACGCCTTAATTCCAGATGCTTGAAGAAAAATTCTTCAATAGCATCGAAGTTTTTGAATAAATTGCCTTCAAGTAAACGGTCATCCTTAAAGGACGATCCTGTTTTTCCCTCTTGTAAATAAGAGAGTCTGACTCTGCATTGAGGAAGAAATTGAACGGGATTTTTTGCAAACAATACAATCGCGGCATTAGTAAAATTTCCGTTTGAAAATAAACCGTAATGAGAAAGAAATTCCACCGCGTCTTTTTTAACTTCTTTAACACCAAAGTTTTTAATTGCCGCTTCTATAGTGGCGTTAATTTCATCTAAATCTAAATCGCCGAACTCGGCGTTTAAAACGGGCTGACGTTCCCAGTGAGTTTCAAATTGCTGACGATTATGAATAAGCTCGGAAATCTCTTTTGATGAAGCCTTTACGGTTTGGAAGCCGCGCCGATAAAAAATGCTGCCGTCAAAAACATACGGTTCTTTTGAACCACTCCAAACTTTTACCGAGAGAATTTCCTTATGTCCGTATTCTTCAACGGAAACCGTAACAGCAGGTTCAGGAACGATTGTATTAATTAAATATTGCTGTAATTCCTTCGATTTTTTTACCGCATCTTTAATTCCGGTAATCTCCCCGTTTTCATCTACACCGAGCAAAAGCTGTCCGCCTTTGCCATTCAGAAAACTGCACACGGTTTGAGCAACCACTTCCTTACGGGCGTTTTGTTTAATTTCCAATACCTCGCTCTCACCTGATTTAATGATGTCTTTAATAAACTTCTTGTCAGTCATTATTCTATTGCCTCTAAATCTCTTTGAAATCTTTTATAATCTTGGAACATCGTGTTGATAAATCTCATTCCGTCTATAGGAAAATCAAAGAACTCCTGTGCCCATTTTCTTTTATCCAAAGGTTGTCCGTCCTGAATGGCTTCATTATACATATCAATTACTTTGATGTTTTCCAGAACCGATGTTTTGTTAAAATTAAAGTCAGGATTTTTAATCCTGTTTTTCTCATCCGAATACATAAACTGCGAAAGCAATTGTCTGGCGAGCGGAACGGAATAATGAGCTAAAAAACCTCTCGGCTTATCAAGTTCTATCGCTTTTTTGAATTCCAAATGGGTAATACCGGAACCGTATCTTGGTAAAATTATTCCAAGAAAAAAATCGCATTCTTCTACGGCATTCAGACAAGCATCAGTATTTGAAACATTCGGCGGGACGTAAACCGTGCCGTAATGATTACTTAAAACGTGAAAACCGTAACCGTTCAAAGTAGCACAAAGCTGAGTGAGATGTGTTTCAAACCCATATACGGTTGATGAAACCATTATTTTTATTTTAGGTTTTCTACTCATTACACTTTTCAGTTTATATTATATCAGCCAAAAAACTTTCAAATTACAAATTTCCTACACCAGCCTACTTCTTTGTAAAACTTGATGGATTTAGCAGTTTTATATTAACGTAGAGCAATATCTAAAGTCATTATTCCGAGGTTAACCTCACATTTGATTACAATTACACATATGCAAACCGTAGGTTGCTTGTCTAAATTGTCGAGTTCCGGTTGTTTGGGTTTTAATTTGTCATAATGATTTTGTGCGGGCGGCTTCGTTGTAAAGGTCTTGTAATTCCTCCTGACCCGGTTCGACAGTATGAGAGCCGTGCCGCACGAAAATTTGGTTTTCCTCGATTCGCTTTTTATCTTTTTTATCACCGAGCGATTTTGCTACACGATAAGGCAGTTTTTTTGCATCGCGTAAAACTTCGATTTTACTGACTTTTCCGCCTTTATAATTTACTACTTCATAGCGAATTTCAATATTCGGAGTAACATAATTGGATAAGATTTGCTCAATGCGGTCTTGATTGATTTTTTCAAACCAAAATCCTTTTTCGGGCATTTTCGGCGGTATGTAATAGTCGCGTGTTTTATCGTCAAACCCGACAATGAGCCATCTTTGTCCGCTTGCTTGCGTATTTGCCAAGCCTAATATGTCTTTTACAAATTCGGCTTTTTCGCTTGCGGTATCCAGATAAAGTTCACGTTTAAAATCAACGCTTGTCGTTTCCCAAACTTCAACCAAAGAGTCAATCTCTCTAACCCCTAAAACGAATTCTCGTTGCCGCTGCCAAACTAAACCGAAATAATTCGCACGGGCTTCGTCCGGGTATTCACCTCGTTCACAAAAAATCAACCCGCGAGAGCGTAAATCACAAAGCAGTTCCGCTAAATCTTGATCGTTCAATAAATTGAATGATTCATCAATTTCCCCGACAGCACCGTAGATTTGATAATCTTCAACCATTTCGACACGAGCAAATTTTTCATCTTCCTTTTCACTTACTCGGTTAATGGCTTCAAGTAACTGTCGCTGACGTGAGGGAAGCGATCTGGAGCAAATTTCTTCCCATAAGGCTGGTAAATCCTTAACTGCGGCACGTCCATTTAATGTCAGTTTATGAAACTGAGAATTGCCGTCTTCGATTAATCCCAACTTCTCTAAATCGAAAATCGCATCATCCAAAACATACTTATATTTATTTTCTTTGAGAAAAGCTTTGACTTCATCATATTGATCTTCCCAGATGAGTTTTTCCATTCGTCCGGTATCAATTCCGTAGTTTCTCACATACTCATTCCGGTCGCTTTCCGCATCCAGTTTATTCATCACTAATTCGCACCATTCAACGTAATTCATTTTTGTATTTCAAGATGTTTTTCCAAATTGAATTTCTTTATAGAACCTGTATTTAACGCGAAAAGGGGAACAATAAACAAAAGCGTTATCATTTTCGTCGTCCAAAAAAGCTACGATTTTATCTGTTTTTTCCTCGACAGCCAGACCTTTTATGCGATATTCTTTTTTGCCCAACTCAACAAAAATAACAAGCCCCTCATCATCTGCTAATTCCTGTTCGGCAATCGAAAGATTATCATAAAATTCATCAATTATTTGCAAGGCAACACGCGGATACGGTTTTGATTTTTCTTTGCTTTCCGGCTCAGTTTCCGTTAGCGGCAAAATCGGTATCAAATTTTTTGTTTTATTTAAAAATCTTTCAAATTGCCGTAGATTGAAATCGGAATTCAGCAAATCGGACTTGAGCCATAATTCTGCGTTGTAATGATCTAAATTATTTCGTAAATCGGCAATTTCGCGGCGAAGGCGATCATTAAGCAAATCCGTTCTCAAAGCATTCGTGATATTCCGGTATTGATGTTGATTTTCAAAAAAATTTATTAGTGCCTGATGAGCCGGATCATTTCGCAAACGGTTGGCGTTCTCAATTACCGCCCGATATGAAGGGTCTTTTTCCATTCGCCGTTGGTGATCCATAACAGCCTGATACGCAGGATTATTTTTTATTTTATCAAACTCACGCATCGCTCTAAAAATTTCATCTCTTTGGTCATACATATTAAAAAACTCCGTTCTGGATTGGCTTGAACGAAAAAAAACAATCATTTTAATCGAAGTTTCCGTCCATAAATTATCTTACTATTTATCTAACAGACTATCGAACATATTATCTATGTCCGCGTCGGAAAACGTATTGTTTATACCAATCGGCTCAGGAGTTTTCAGAAGCTCATCAACGTCATCTGTCGTGTCAGAGGCATTAGCGACAAAATCTTTCAACTTTTGGATTTCGTCTTCGATTTCAAAATCGAATTCATAATTTAACTGATTAAGTTCATCAATCCACCATTCCGCAACTTCGGGATCAGGTTTTGAATCTTCAAAAAATTCTTTAATCTCATAATTCGCAAACTCAACAAATTTTTCTTTTACAGACTCCAAATCTGTTAATGAAAATAAATCTTCAAACTCTTGTTTGAAGTTCAAAAAATGCTTAAATTCGTCGGTTGAGTAAAAATCATCCATAAAGAAGTTTTTAGCTTCATCAAGGAATGCCTCGTCTAAGAATACTTTGCCGAACGGACTTTTCTTTGTGCGAATTAGTAATGAGATCATTTCTTCTTTATCCCCTTTTTGCTTGATAAGCCTCTCAAATAATAATTCGTAAAAGGGTTTGAGAAAAGTAATGGCGGCAGCGGAATTTCCGTCAAAAATCATTTCCGCGATTTTGAGTGCGAAAATTATGCGATTTTCGATTGAAAATTTTCTTTGAACGAATACTTTATCCGCCGGTCCGACAAATGTTTTAATCTCGCACCCTTTCTGCAAAAAAGTATCTTGCAAACGGGCAATAAAATTATCAGGCTCATTTACAAACAAGTTTTTATCGTTCTTCAAATTGCCGTCGCTACTTTTCAACCTTCTCGTATCAAAATTCCACATTTTTATTAATTGCTCGTAAAACACTGAACAAAAGCAAAGTTCACGAAGACTTAGAACATCACCTACCAATCTGTGTTCAATAAAATCCCGGATAGAAGGATTGTGAAAGCGAATTATGATATGTTCGGATTTCTTATCAGTATGGATAAAATTATTTTCCGACTCTTTCAAGGCATTTCTGAAATCGTTCTTATTAATTTGAAAGTTTCGCTGTTTGGCTGAGTATTGATAATAGCTGACAAACGTCGTTTCCAAATCCTCAAGCAAAACTTCGTTTGGCAGCGTTCCCAATAAAAGTATCAAATGCTGTGCCGCGTTCGACAACTGATGATCGTAAGCGTGTTCCCATAAATCCGCAGGATTATTTAGAGTATTGATGAAATGTTCAAAGTAATTCGCAGGCTTTGTATCTATTTCATTATTCTTTCCGGTCAACCACTCGATCACACGAGGAGAATAATTTTTATGTTCGATGATCTTTAGATAATTTTGATTTTCAACCAAAGATTGCTTGTATTCATCCGGCAAAGATGAAAAATACAAATGATTATAAAGAATTCGAGCCTTATCGTAACGGGTATATTTATCAAGTGAGATAACGCATTTATTTACATCTATCTGCGACCGGCTGAGTTTTTCATAAGCGAATTTCGCTTGATTCAAAATATACTCTCGCGTGGTCAAAATGAATCTCGCTTTTTTTGAATTTCCGACCATTTCGATAAATCGTAACAGTTTTTGTTCTTCGTTCTTGTTAAATTTTTCTTCAAAGCTTGTTTGTCCCAAAAAATCGTCGTAGAAAAAGACCTGTTTTTGTTCGTTTTGGTAAATTTTAAAAGCGTCGGTAATATCACTTCCGACTACTATCGGTTCATACTCAAGATTAATGTAATGAACCAATAAAACTTCTGCAAGCGTAGTTTTACCTATACCAGGAACTCCGGCGATAATGCAATAGTGATCGTTTTCGAGAATTCTAAGAGCTTCATTGTAACTCTCATTCTGAACATAAAGTTTCAGCTTTTTATTTATACTTTCGGTTTCAAAAGCCGTCTGATTAAAAACTTCATTTTGCAGAATTTTTTGCAAAACGGCAGTGCTGGTCAGCCATAATTTGAAATGGGAATGTTCTACTTCAGGAAATTTAGTAAGTAGGTTATTTAAGTCTTCCCTTCCGTAAATATCAGCCTCTGATCGACAGTAAGGATCAAGTAGATTAAGCAACTCCTCTTTATTTGCCGGAGTCAAACCGAGTGAAGTAACCAAAATATATCGTGTTGGTTTGAGTTTCTTAATTTTGTCCAATTCACTTGTCTTTATTTTACTTTTTAGATTGGCATATTTGGAATTGGCAAAATGTTTGCATTGCACAACAATCACACCATTTTTAGCAGACGAATAACGCAGATCTATTCCCTTATCACGCCCGCTTGTAAAACTTTCTAAAGTTATACTCAACTCTTTTTGCAGCAAATCGCGGGTTAAAAATTCAAAGTCAATGTCAGATAATGATGTAAAATTATACATACTTTTAGCCAAACTCTAATAATTTAGGAGGAATAAACGCTGATTTAGAAACTGCCGGAAAAACAAATTATAGAAGAATTTTTTATAGATGGTTTAACTTGTAATTTCTGCGACTATTTAAAATTTCTTGTCGATTAAGAATCCATAAACAGCATTTTAATATAAATTCTTGTCAGTATCCGAACGAGTTAAAATAAAGAAGGTTAAGTCCAAGACCATTCCGGCTGAGCAACTATAGGTGGATTTCCAATCATATCCAGAAGCCGGTCGTAGGAAAAAACTTCAATTCTTGGATCTTGGGAAAGATTGACTCTATGGTTTCTTTCATCAAGTGTTTCTTTTTTTCTTCTTCCTATTATAATTTTGGCGTTAAGGTGAAATTTTGTTATATCGTTGAACCTAATCACGTCGAAAAAATTATCTTTTATTACACCTTGAAATGGAGAATTTGTATTTCCATCTGCCACACGAACTATATTTTCTTTAAGCTGCTTTAGAAAAGATTGCCGATCAGCAATAATTTCTTCAAGCCTATCTATTGTCTGCTGATATGATGTATTGAAATCTGACGTTGTTCCTCCGCTTTTGTTAAAAATATTTACATCCGGTTTTTTTAGTTCAATAAGTGTAATTCGCATATAAAGCGAGCGTCCATTTACGACTAAATGATCTGTTTGTTGGCGTGGTCGAAGCCGATATTCAGAAAATACTACTCCCTCATTATTTCCGAAAGCCATACTCAAAATCCAAGAATTTTCAGTCAAAAACTGTCTGATTTCCGTTTCTTTTTTATAATTTTTGAGTTTATTCTCAAACTTATCATAAATCTTTTTCCATTCAGCAAATGCCGGATAAACTAATTTCATATCTATAGTCCTCTTCTCTAAGTTAAAATATTTTAAAAATCAAAAGTCCTAAACAACAAAAAACAGCAACTGTTAACCCTGCAATTATATGTTTCAGCCGATCATTTTTTTCAGATAGATTCATATAACTATCCCATCTCTGCTCTAATTCTCTTTCAAGCGAATAAATTTTTCTATCTGAATCTTCTTTATCCTGTAAGAGAAATGCCGTCATCTCAACCGGATCTTTTGCATCCCAATCAGGAATAAAATCCGACTCTCTCAAATCGGAAACTTTTTTGCAGTGATAATATCCTGAGCTACCATCAAGATCATCAAACTGCGGCGTAAAACCGTGCTTTTGAAAAAAGTGGTTTCTTCTCTCTCGATTATCTTCGGTGGCATCTACTGAACTGATTTCAATTCTATAAACATCGTAATCAGGGACTTTACTCTTTGCCCACTTGATTAATAAATGCCAAAGAAAAGTCCCAATACCTAAACCCCTCAAATCTTCCGCTCTGATCATTAAGTTTCCAGAAGGTCCGAACCGAACAATTTTTTCATTGTGGTCAATACATAATTGAAAAGTATTTATCCAACCTTTGGTTTTAAATTTTCCATACCATTTAGACCGGCGAAAAATATCTTTTGCAGAATTTTCCAACCACATAACGGGCGATAATCTAAAGTGCAAAATTTCTTTTGTTTTATCGGCTTTCTGGGAGTGCTTGCCTTCAATGACAACATAAAGTGTGCCTTCAACTTTTTCATCATTTAACAAACGAATTTGTGGAATTTGATATGTTTTGTATTGTTCTGGAACTATACGAATCATATTTTCTAGAACAGTTTCTTCAAACTGGTTAAACATATTTTTTGCCCTATAAGTTAAATTCAAATCGAAAATTTCAATAGAGATAATTTTATTTTCTTTCGTTGGATAAAAATAATAAATTAGTAAAAATTTCACCTTGGGCAAGTGCATCGTCCAATGCGTTATGAGTCAATGGTTGTGAAGATTTAATTTCATCCGGTAATTTACTTGATGTAGTTTCACTCCACTTACAGCCGCTAAATCCCATATAATAGGCTTTTATATCTAGTGCCGCGAAACCAAAAGGATTTTCATCAGTAAATTTGTGGAAATACCAGTTCACAAAAGACCAATCGAAACTTGCATTGAAACCGACAAAAACGGGTTTTGCGTCCCCTGCAATTTGTTGAACCCATTTCCCGAAAGTTTTCATAGCCTTTTTAGGCTCATCACCACTTTGTGATAACTTTTCCAAGTCGAATTGGCTTACCTCAATTGCCGCTTGGACAAAATTATTGTTAATCGGTTTTAATTCTATGTAAAATGTTTTGTCCGGCTGTCCGATAACACAAGCACCGAGCGACAGCATACTGTATTCTCCGGGTATCGGACCGGCGGTTTCAATATCAACTGAAATGTAAATTTCTTCCTGCATAATTTTTTAGTTTGTTCCAATCTGCGGGGTTGATTCGATAATCTCCGCCTCTGCCAACAAATCATTAGCGGTAAAAGCACGATTTTCCTTATAAGCACGACGAAATGCTCCCGATAACAATCTGTCTGTCAGGTCTGAAGCCGTGAACCTAATCTTTTTGTTTTTAGGATGCTTTTCACTTGTTAAATGAATTAGTTGCTCAATTTGTTTAACTGTTAATTTTAATTCCGGGACGGAGCTTTGAATTATTTCACTACGAGCCTCATCATTCGGTCGTTCAAAATGTAAATTCAATGCGGCACGGCGACGTACAGCGGGATCGAGTGCATCCGGGCGATTTGTGATAAACATTACCGCCACGGGTAATTTAGTCAGGCGTAAATTATCCAATCTTTGCAAAACCGTATTAAGACCCGCTTTATCTTCGTGGTGCATTTGTGAAGTATCACGGCTGGAAGCAAGTGCATCAGCTTCGTCCATCAACAGCAAAATCGGAACTCCCTTTAAAGATGAAGCCCGCATTTCAACCTGCGTAAAGGCTTGAGCTATCAAATCACTCATTTCACCTACCAAACCGCTGCCGCGAATTTGGGTGTTAATTTTTAAGAGATGAACTTGTGCATTTTTCCCTGCACGTCGTGCCAAAGCATCGCCGATAGTTTCAGCTAGAGCGGTTTTTCCTGTGCCGACATCACCTTGAAATAAAATCAACGGAATGCGATTTCTTTGCAATTCGCAAATTTTTAGAACTTGGTTTCCGTGATTCCGGCGACTCCATTTTTCAACTAAATCCGGGAAAAGTATCATTTCCAGTTCTAAAAGCAGACGTTCCTTTTGCTCATCAATTCCTTTCAGACGCTTATACCAAGAATGAGCATTTTCATCAGGATAAGTTTTTTCAATTTCAAAGAAACTCTGAAGTGCCGTAGTTGTTTGTGCATTCATTGTGTTGTTTTTTCCGTTTTTCGACGAATTTATACCATTTCCATTACCTTTAGTTTGGATATTTTTAACTGTAATTTGAAGACTTGGAATACTTTTTCCACGTCTGAGCAAATCAAGAGATTCAACAGCTTCGATCAAATTCTTGTCGGAAATATTAAATCCTGACTCCGCCAATACTTCACCGAAAACTGTTTTCAAAGCCGAATTTTTAGAAAGATTGCGATTTCTTGCTTCCTGTTCTGCTTTATTGATTATTTCAAACGCACTTGTTCTCAATCTTCCGATAGGTTCTCCGCTTGCTGCTGTTAATTGAATTGATATATCTTTCATTATTTTACAAATCGCTCCCGAACCACACCATAACCGTCTTTGGAATAAGTCTTTTCAGTCGTCCAACTGCCGCTGCCGTAATTCAATTGATTGGCAGAAACCCACGTTA
>JBGTHN010000621.1:0-8655 GCA_041746235.1 Pyrinomonadaceae bacterium
CGGCTTGCACACCAGGATGTTCCGATCCAAATAATTGTCCGCAAGCACCTTTGATTGCCAGAACCGATTTCACATTAATCGGGAATGAAATGCAATATTCTTTTAACGATCTGGGTTGGATTCCTGATGACGGACTTCCCGTTCGCACGCCTGCAAATCCAAATATTACTGACGGAAATAATTGCGAAGCGGGACTTGATATTGACGGAATGACCGGAGTTGATCTAAATGGTCACGCTGTCGGAAATCCGTTTCGTGTTTTCAGTTATAGTTACAATCCCTCTCCGGGAGATCCGCCACCGGGCGATAATCCAAATTTACCTGCATTTCGAAATGGTGCCGTTACACACGGTTTTTATACAGTAAATCGTTGGCACGATGAAACATATTTATTAGGTTTTACGGAAGCCGCAGGAAATTTTCAGCATTTTAATTTCGGACGTGGCGGTATGGAAGGCGACCGCATTTCACATGAGATTCAGGATTCATCGGGAACGAGCGGAGCAAATTTCGCAACTCCCGCAGATGGCGGACGCGGACGTATGCAAAGTTTTATTTGGGCGAATCCGACACCTGATCGTGATGGAGCATTAGATAGTCAGGTTGTTGTTCACGAAGTAACACACGGAATGTCAAACCGTCTTCATGGCAACACAGCCGGACTTTTAACCAATATGGCTCGCGGAATGGGTGAAGGTTGGTCGGATTTTTATGCTCTCGCACTTTTGTCCGAACCCAACGATGCGGCTTGCGGAGTATATCCGGTTGGAAGCTACGTAACGTATCAAGTAATTCCCGGCTTTGAAGCAAATCATTATTACGGAATAAGACGTTTTCCGACTGCAAAAATTTCTTGTCTCGGACTAAACAATAATCCGCATAATCCACTTACATTTGGAAATTTAAATGCAGGAAACTGTGCAAATTTTGTAAGTGCATATCCTCGCGGACCGATTGGTGTAGCTCAATGTGATCAAGTTCACAATATTGGCGAAATTTGGTCGCAAGCACTTTGGGAAGTTCGTGGATTGCTAATCGAACAACACGGAGCGGCTGAAGGAAACAGACGAGTGTTGCAATATATTACGGATGGAATGAAACTCTCGCCTCTAAATCCAAATATGCTCCAGAGTCGTGATGCGATCATTGCCGCCACAATTGCTTCTGACACAAATGATGTTCAATGGATAAGACAAGGATTTGCAAAACGCGGAATGGGAGTAAATGCTCAAATTATCTCGGCTTCTCCTGCCAACGTAATCGAATCCTTTGAAGCCTTTGCTAATGTCTCGTTAAAAGATCCGCTTGATTTTATTGAAGTTGGTGGAAATAACAATGGTTTTCCAGACCCCGGTGAAACACTTACTTTTTCTGTAATATTGGAGAATACGACAGGTCAAACAGTTACAAATGTTTCGGCAAATATTAATGGTGGTGCTAATGTTTCTTATGGCGATATGCTCAATGGAAACATCATCACACGCGATATAAGTTACACAATTCCCCAAAATGCCGAATGTGGAAGTCTGCACGAAATCAATGTCAATATTACAAGTGATGCCGGAATGAAAACCGAAACCCGCACCATTAGAATCGGCGAACCTGTCGGTGGACTACCCGTTACATTTGAAAATACAACCACAATAAATGTTCCGTCTGGAAGTTCAGGCACAGGTTCCGGTCCCGCTGATCCATATCCTTCAACGATAAATGTTTCGGGATTGACAGGAAATAAAACGGTAAAAATTGAATTAACAAATGTGAACCATACTTGGCTTGATGATGCTGATCTTTTATTGGAAGGTCCCGGCGGTCAAAAAATAGTGATTATGTCCGACGTTTTTGGCGATACTAATCCTGTTTCAACAACATTTACGATTAGTGATGCCGGATCGGATGGTTTATTACCTGATAATGGTCCGCTTGTTCCGGGAAATTATAAACCAAGTAATGTTGGAGCATTAGATGATTTTGATAGTCCGGCACCCGCACCTCCTTATCAAAATCCGGCACCGGCGGGAACGGCTACATTTGCATCTGTGTTTGGAATAAATAGCACGAACTTAAACGGCGAATGGAAACTTTGGATACGCGACGATGCAGGCGGCGACATAGGCTCAATCGGCGGTTGGAAAATAACTTTTGAATCCAATGACTATATTTGCGTTGTATGCCTGTCCTGCCCGACTTTACGAACTATCGCAGATTTTGACGGTGATGGAAGAAGCGATATTTCCGTATTTCGTCCAAGTGAAGGAAATTGGTATTTGAATCAATCGTTCAGTGGTTTCGGAGTAATTAACTGGGGACTTGCGGCTGATAAAATTGTTCCGGCTGATTATGACGGCGATGGAAAAGCTGACTTTGCAGTTTTTCGTCCAAATTCTGATCCCAACCAACCCGATTTTTATATTTTGAACAGTTCCAATTTCAGTTTTACAGGATATTCGTGGGGATTACCCGATGATATTCCGGTTATTGAAGATTTTAATGGCGATGGAAAAGCTGATATTACGGTCTATCGTCCATCTCAAAATGTATTTTATGTTTTGCAGACCAACTCCGGAAATGTCAATATTTCGCGTCCAATGCCAGCAGGTATTCCGGTCGCAGGTGATTTTGATGGGGATGGTATCGGAGATTTTGTAACATTTAGCAATGGGCAATGGTTCATCTCCAAATCCACGACCAATCATACATCAGGAGAACTTTATAATTGGGGCTTATCAACCGACAAACTCGTTCCATCTGATTATGATGGCGACAGTATTGTTGATTTGGCGGTTTATCGTCCAAGCGATGGAATTTGGTATATCCAAAAAAGCACCGGTGGAATTGATTACATTCAATTCGGCATTTCAACTGATATTCCGACACCTGCCGACTATGACGGTGATGGTAAAACAGATGTTGCCGTCTATCGTAATGGTGTTTGGTATATCAAACAATCAACATCAGGAATCTTGATTACGCAATTCGGATTAGGTGGAGATATTCCAATTCAAGCGGGTTATTATCCGTAAAAATCAATCTGCGAAAATGATATTTGCCAAGTTATGGAAACCAATCATTTTCGCAGATCTTATTTATTTTAATTCCTTTCGCCCTTATTTTTGTTGTTTGACAATCAATATTTGGTTTGATAGGTTCTGAACGACCTTTCCCCTGATGTATTTTTTTATAAGGGACAAATTATTTTGATAAAAATTCATAACGACCAAAACACATACAGCATAAAGTTTGAACATAGAAAAACATATTTATACGCATCTAAGCTTGGTAAGCAAATAAACTCCGAAACCTGCAAAGAATCATGGAAACAGATATTAAATGAAAGTCAAAAAAATCAATATCAAAAGATTCTGGTTGAAATAGAGGATGTTGGCGATATTGGAACAATTCCCGAAATTCGAGAAATGATTATTGAATTATCGGATTTGATTGATGACAAATCAATCGCAATTATCAATACACAAGCTCAAAATTTTAAAACAATCCGTTTTGCAGAAATGTCCGCTACAAACCTAGGACTTCAAGTAAAATTCTACACTTCCGTCGGCGAAGCAAAAGAATGGCTATTATTACAGGAATAAATTTAATCGTTCTAACCCAAAATATTTACATTTCGACAATATAAATTTAACTTTGATCTGTATAAAATCTAATTTAATTATTATTTTTGTGTTATGAATCTGTTTGAATTTACCAATATCCAAAATGATTTAAGTATTCTTTTACGGGTTGTCATTATTATAATATTTGCGGGATTTTTAGGTTGGGAAAGAGAAAGTTCTGGCAAATCCGCCGGTTTAAGAACTCATATGTTGGTCGGTATCGGCTCGGTTTTATTCCTAGCAATATGCGAAATTCTGATAGAACAATATAAACAGTTTGAACCAATAATGCGTTTCGATCCAATTCGTATCGTTAAGACAATTGTAACAGGAATAAGTTTTTTGGGTGCGGGAATAATTTTTGTTGCACGCCGAAAAGGTGTCTTAAAGAATTTAACAACCGCGGCTTCGATCTAGACAACTTCGGCAATTGGGATGATCGTCGGACTTCAGAGATATTTTCTCGGTTTTATCTTCACTATCTTGATATTCATTGTTTTACGAATATTAAACAAATTAGAGATTTCAGAAGTAAAAGTAAATAATTGATGTGAATCAAGAGTAGAAACGGAACGCCAGCATCTTGCTGGCATTGGACGTGGCTGAGCGTCCACAAAAAGGTAATTTACTTGAATGATGAGTTAAAACTTTAAAGTTCGCCAACTTTGTTTTCGTGCTATCGCACTCATTGCCAGCAAGATGCTGGCGTTCCGTTGTAAAAATCCTACTCTTGATTCACATAATTGATTAAACTTTGCAATCAATTATTTACTTTTTACTTTTATAAACTGATCTTAATTTGCGATAAAAGTCAGCGAAGATGTTGCATTCATTCCGTTTAATGCTTGTTTTAGAAGCGGAATAATTCCTTCGGCTTCCATATATTCCCGACCTAACAAACGACGAAATCTTTTTTGTTTGTTTTCGCCGGTTAATTCATTGAGCATTCCTTCACAAAATGCAGTGACCAATTCGGGAGCAAATTGTTTTCCACTGTTGCGTTTCAAGTCTTCAATGATTTCATTTGCCGGACGACGTTGTTTATAAGGTCTGTTCGTCGTCATCGCATCAAACGAATCCGCCAAATTAACTATTTTTGCAATATACGGAATTTCATTATCTTTCAAACCGTCTGGATAACCGCGTCCATCCAATCTTTCGTGATGATATTTCGCCGCCAGCGGAACATCTGTATATGGATGATGGATCGGCATTAAAATCTCGTAACCAACGCCCGGATGTTTATTTAATTCCGCAGATTCTTTGGCGTTAATTCGATACGGAGCGTTAATAATATTTCGTTCAACCGTCAATTTGCCAACATCGTGTAAATAACCGGCAACCGCAACCCCTTCAATTTCTTCTTCACCCCAACCTAGTTCTTCGGCGATAATTTCGGAATATTTGCCGACTCTGACCGAATGACCTTCGGTGTATTTGTCTTTGCAATCAATTGCGGTTGCAAATGCCTTGACCGTATCTTTATATGTCAGCCGCATATCTTCATAAAGACGGCGATTTTCATCTGCACGGCGTTCCAGTTCCGACATCAGATTTCGTTGGTGAATGCCAACTCCGATATGTCTGGACATTGCCTGAATTATAGATTTGTCATCCGCTGTAAATGGTTCGCCGCTGGCTTTTTCGCCGAGAAATACAATTCCAACAAGTTCATCACGAACGATCAGAGGCATTATCAATTCAATTCTTTTTCGCTCAAGAATCCTTTGATAACGCTGGAAAAAAGCAAGCATTTTTGATTGACTGATCTCAATATCGCTCATTCCCGTGTTCAAAAATTCCCTTTCATCCGACATTTCCAGCGAAGCACTCAGCGGAAAATCATCACCGAGTCCGCGAACTGCCAGAAAATTCAGTTCGTGTCCAAAACGCGAATATCTCGCCACACCGCCACGCATAATTGCCAAAGAACCAAGCAAAAGATGCAAAGATGTGCGTATCATTTCTTGAAAATTGCTTTTATGTGCAACTTCTTGTCCGATATCCGCCAATGCCGAAAACGTGTGGATTAGTTTTTGTTGTTGTTCTTCGTGTTGAAACATAGTTTTTTGTTTGACTGGAAGAAATGGAGAATTGGTTTTTGTTAGTTGTCAGTGGTTGGTTGTTCGTGGTTCGTCGCTTAGAAAATAACCAACTGACAACTAACAACTAACTACCGACTAATTTGAAATTTCGACGTGATTTGTCAGTCCGAGCATTTCAAAAAGTTGTTCGGTGTCTTTTCCGACTTCGGAAAAGATAACTTTCGTTTCTGCATCGGAAGCGGCATCAATCACGCCTAAAAGTATTGAAACGCCGATGCTGTTGACGATTTCGGTATCTTTGAAATTAACAATCAGCGTCTTACAACCGGCATCAATTTGCCGTTTGCACTCGCGTTCGATTTTTTCACCACTGATTTTATTTAAATAATCACTGGCAAAAACAGTTGCAATGTCGCCTTCTGTGCGAACAGCTATATCAAAATTTTTGTCCACTATATTTATTTTGTTGTTGGAATTGAAATGTGAATTTAGAGATTTGGTCTAGCTTGAGATTTGAAAAAACGAAGGTTCTCAAACAATCTCTAAACAACTCTTTAGATAACAGAAGCTAAAGTAATACTTTAAGCTAAGAATGTCAACCTTTATTTTTCAAGGCTTTTGTGAAAGAAGAAAATATGAGGTTTTTCGTGGGAGTTTTTTTGATAATTTTTACTTCAAAACGTGCCGCATTGCATCTTCAAGTTTTGGAAATTCAAACTCATACCCCGCATCTTCAAGTTTTTTTGGCAGTACGCGATTCCCTTCTAAAAGCAGACGCTCGCCCATTTCACCAAACAGCATTTTTATTCCGAATGCAGGAACCGGAATGATCGTCGGACGATGCAAAACAGTTCCGAGTGTGTCTGTAAACTCTTCATTTTGAACAGGATTCGGTGCGGTTGCATTAAATGCTCCGTGAAAATTTTCATTCTCAATCGCAAAAACTATCATTTTTACCAGATCATCAATCGCCACCCAGGACATCCATTGTTCACCGCTTCCAACCGTGCCGCCGACTCCAAACTTAAATGGCGTAACCATTTTTTCCAATGCACCACCGTCTTTTGCCAAAACTACGCCGATTCGCGGTTTAACAACTCTTGCACCAAATTCTTTTGCTCTATCGCCTTCGTCTTCCCAAGCCTGACAAACATCGGGAAAAAATCCTTCACCAACTTTGCTATCTTCCGTCAATATTTCGTCGCCGCGATTTCCATAAAAACCAATTGCCGAAGCGGAAACAAAAATCTTCGGCGGAGTCTCCGATCTTTTTAGTGCATCAACCAATGTTCGTGTGCCTTTTACGCGACTGTCCTTGATGCGTCGTTTGCGTTCATCAGTCCAACTTCCGCCCGCGACATTTTCTCCGGCAAGATGAATAACTGCGTCAATGCCTTCCAATTTTTCAAACTCTTTTTCCTCAAAACCTTCATAAGCATCCCATTGAATGTCGTGTTTAGTTTTCGGCGAACTCCGCGAAAGTTTATATATCTCGTGTCCTTTCGCTTCCAAAACCGGAATCAATTCCCCACCAACCAAACCGCTTGCACCTGTTATTAGAATTTTCATAATTTATTAAAGCAAAACTATCTATCTGAGAACTTCAAATTTTGAGATAAATATATTGTGAGAGTTGTGGTTATGTTCATAAGTATAAATAATAAACACTTCTTTCGGATAGCCGAATTTCTTGTGATATTTGGCTTCTATTATTTTCCCATTTTCTAATTCTTTCCTAAGATAGTTGAATAATTTGTCAATAGTATCAATGTCTTCAAAACCATCTGTTTCCTCATCATATCCTTTTTCAATCTTTTCAATTGTCTTTTCACCATTCTGAATTTTTATTAAAAAAGGTCTCCTATTCCATGGATTTGTGGTGCCACCTGCATATTTAGCGATTTCAAAGGAATAGTTTTCAATTTTACTTTCCTGCCATTTACGACGATTGCGTTCTATTTCATCAACAGTCGCTTCAAATTCCTCTTTCCAGTCATTAGCAAAACTTTCATTGGCAATAGTCGTTACTTCATCAGATTGAGGAGAACTTTCAGAAATTACTTTGATATTTTTATTTTCGTCTTCTGAATTTACAGAACTATTTTGCTGACTTGAAGAGCAAGCGGTTAAAACAAAAACAGAAAGCAAAGAAACTAAAAGCATATATTTTGCGAGCAATTTCATTTTCATACTTTACTTCCCCTTTGTTGGATTTACCCGATCAAAGTCCATTTATAAGTTGAACCTTCGTAAAGTTTCAAACCACATTCGTTACATTTGTTCCAATCTTTATATGCAAACCATTTACGTTTTTTGAAAAATTTGTGTCCACAACGCGGGCAATAAAAATTCGCAACATAAAGTTCGATTGAAAAAAAACCAAAAATTAAAACGAATGCGAAAATTCCCTTTTTTGTTATCGTTAAATCCGAAAAATAAAGAACCGCAAGCAAGATACAATAAACTATCCAAAAGAAGAATTTGATATAACGCCTTCCCTTATATTCTTTCCAATACTTTTGATAAGGATATTTCTCATCCATTATTCTTATTTTACTTTTGCCTTTTTACTTTTTTCTATCTCTCGCTTGTAAATCATACATTATAAAATCAACCATTCGACGCATTTCTTTTTCTGTGAGTTGGTTTTTGAATGAAGGCATCGGCAATTTTCCATTGGAGATTTGTTGATAAATCTCCGCTTCGCTCTTTTTTTTCGCATCGCCGGAACGAAGACTCGGAACGGGTTTTCCATCAACAGTTTTGCCAAATCCTTCCGTGCCGTGACAAATCGCACAATTCTGACGAAAAATTGTCGCTTCGTATTTATTGCTGTCGGCGATGACAATTCCATCACGAGTCGCTTCCTTTTTTGTGCAAGCAACTATTACGAAAATCACAAAAGCTAAAATTATAACGATCTTAATCTTTGATCTTTGGTCTTTGGTCTTCGACTTTGGACTTTGGACTTCGGACTTCGGACTCACTTTATCGCT
>JBGTHN010000622.1:0-3323 GCA_041746235.1 Pyrinomonadaceae bacterium
AGCCTAATTCTTCGGCGGCACTTGGTGAAAGTGCAACCATTTCATAACTTAAATGCACACTTGCTTCTTCGCCTTTTTCGGGGAAGATGGTTGCAACTCCTTTTTTTACAACTTCCTGTGGATAGGATTGGCGTGTATCAATTACGTTATAAACAGTTTCAGCGTTTCCAAATTCTGGATGTTCGTTGGAATTTGGCTCTGCCGTTGTGATCCAGACTTGCTTTCCGTTTTCGTATTTTGAAAATTTATTGTAATAAAAATCCATTCCGAGAAGTCCTAGTTTCCACATTTGATAGGCGATGTCTTTGCCCGTATAGGTTACAGTTCCGTTTGAACGAACGAGAATTTTGTCCTGTTCGTTGTCGTCATTTCCCGAGTGTTCTTCAAAGGGCATAACCCAACATCCAGCCATTTTGCCGTCTTCGACAAATTTTATGACCTCGCGTTCCTTCATCAATTCAAAGGCTTTTTGCCAGAAATTCAGATGCAGAATTTCAGATTCTCTCGGCAAAAGATCGTAACGAATCGAAAGGCGTTCCATTGTTTTCAGAATACAATGAACATTTCTTGTTGCAACAAATTCGGCAATTGTCGCCGTCGGATTATCGCCTTCTTCGATCAAGTGTAGAATTTCAGCACGTTTTTCTTTTAATTCTTCATTTGTCTGATATTCAACGCCGATCTTTGCGTATAAATCCCAACAATAATAATCAAATGAAACACCTTCATCGTCTAATTTTTTGGCTAGTTCAACGATGTCAGCGAGATTCATATTTAATAAATAAATAAACGCAACAACCACATCGGCGACTTGAACACCTGTATTATCAATATAATTTTGAACTTCAACCGTGTTGCCGTTCGCACGCAAAATTCGCACAAATGTATCGCCTAAAACTGAGTTGCGTACGTGACCGATATGTGCAGATTTATTGGGATTTACCGATGTGTGTTCAACACAAATTTTAGCTGAATTTTCTTTATTCGCATTTGGTAAAAGTTCTTCGTCTAATGCTTCAGTAAGAAAAGTTGAACGATCAAGAAAGATATTTAGATAACCCGGACCGGCAATTTGTATATCTTGGACAGAATTAATTTTTAACAATTCTGCCTTAAACTGTTCTGCAATTACACGTGGGTTTTGCTTTTCGCCACTCTCTTGTTTAAGTAGTTTTGCTAGTTCAAATGCAACGGGAAATGCCAAATCGCCAAATTCCGTTTTTGGTGGAATTTCAGTAGCGATTTGGTCAAGAGCTGTATTAAACAGTTCGTTTGCGGTTTGCTTAACTTTTGCGGTTAATACTTCTTGTATTTTTAAAAGGTTCATAACATTTTTAGAAAAAAGAAGTATAACTATCAATTTATTGAAAAAGCAAAAACTTGAGTGATAAATTAATTTCTACCAAAACAAGAATTCCATCTTTTCATTAATTCGACTTGATTTGATGGAGGTTGAAGAGTTCCGCGAATAATTGTGGCGGTATCGGCGAACCCTTTTAATGAATAAACTCCATCTCTCGAAAGTAAAGTGGTGGTTGTTTTGCTGGAATTAATTCCTCTAGGACTTGTTAATTTAATATTTATTGGTACATCTTTCCATCCATTTCCTTGGCAACGATACTGATGAACTTGAATTTCGAGTCTCGAATTAGTTAATAATTTTGCAGCTCCGGAACTTGGTAGCGTCACCTTTGTTAAATCTATTTCGTCTTCCTGTGGCTGTGCTGGGGTAATCAACCCTTGCCCTTGAAGACTAATAAAATCAAATTGAACAGGATAAATTTTTTTTACGTTGTTTAAGTTGATTGCAAAATAACAACCACCTGCTCCGGCTCTTCCCCAATTGTAGTCAGGTCCTGTAACTGAAACTGAGCCTGCTCCTATACCAACTTCAGCACTTGACCCCAATTTCATACCTGAAACATGTAAATAAAACCCCCAATATATTTTAGACATTGTAATTATTCCTCCATAGAATGATTTAATTTAAAATTTTCTTTACACTTATGAATGCGTTTTTTAAATAAAAAAGAAGACAAAAAAACTCTGAATATTAATATTTAGAGTTTTGATGGTTAATATTTCGAGTGAAATTATTTTTATGGATGAAATTAATATATCAGCAAAGCTCAAAAATAAACTTCAAATAATTAAAAAGGTTTGTGTCTTGACCGGAGCAGGAATTTCGGCAGAATCGGGAATCCCGACATTTCGTGGTGGCGGTGAAAGTGCGGTTTGGAAAGGAATGCCTTTTGAGCAAATTTCTTCGGCGAGAATGGTTAAAGAGGATTTGGATGCAGTTTGGGAATGGTTTGATTATCGGCGTGGATTGTATAAAGAATGTTTGCCAAATCCCGCACATATCGCTTTGGTTGGGTGGCAAGAATTGTTTGAAGATTTTACGCTTGTTACACAAAATGTTGACGGATTACACGAACGAGCAGGCTCAAAAAATGTGATCGAACTGCACGGAAATATTAATCACGCCAAGTGCGAAAAATGTGAAAAGATTTATAAAATGGATGTTGAAGACGTTCCGCACAAACCGACGCATTGCGAAAATTGCCAAACAAAGTTGCGTCCTGACGTGATTTTATTCGGCGAAATGTTGCCAATCGGAGCGTTTGAAAAAGCCACACAAAAAGCGGCAAATTGCGATTTGTTTTTTGTTATTGGAACTTCCTCACTTGTTTATCCGGCGGCGATGTTACCCGAAATTGCCAAACAAAACGGTGCGTTTTTGGTTGAAGTTAATCCCGAAGAAACGCCTCTAACAAAATTTTGCGATGAATCTTTTCGCAGAAAAGCCAGCGGGATTTGGCATGAGTTCTATGATTAATTTGTTAACTGGAAAATTTTAAAGGTCTTTTATTGTTGAAAGTCTATTTTTCTTCAAAAATTACTTTAAATTCATCAACAAATATTAAATTTTCTTTTTGTAAAGGAATCGCTTTTGCATTAATTCCCTTAACTTCAAAAATTATCATCACTAGCTACTACTCGAATTTTATTAGGTTAAAATGAGGTTTAGCTAATTTTTTATTTGTTAATTATTTTGCTTCAAAAATTAAAAAGAGTCTTAAATCAAAAACCTCCAGCCGGACGAACCAACGAACTGCTGGGACTTCTTTTAAATTCTGATTCTCTTCTCATATCGTCAATTTTACGTTGGGCTTCTGTATAACCATCAAGAAATGGACATAAAACTAAGCCTATAGAGGCATTTGCTCCTGCTCCGAGTCCCCAACCTACTCCAAGGGCGGGCGGTATTGAATAAATTGGTGTAGTTAAATCATAGCCGGTTAAACCTTCTACTTTAGGTC
>JBGTHN010000623.1:0-2958 GCA_041746235.1 Pyrinomonadaceae bacterium
GAAGAACATATTGTTTACAAACAAATCGACGAATAAGGGGAAGGTTATGATCACAGAAACAACAAGGGTTACAACATACAAATTTACGAATATTATTCCAAACACAAAAACCATTGAAAAGGTTGCCGATGCACGTCTTCCGACAGAATTCGGTGAGTTTCGCATTGCCGGTTATAAGTCATTGATAAGCGGCGAGGAATTCGTCTGCGTTTATAAGGGTGAATTCGATGAAGATGTTGCCGCACCTGTGCGGATTCATTCGCAATGTCTAACGGGAGATGTTTTTCATTCGACCAAATGCGACTGCGGACAACAGCTCGAACTTGCAATGAAGACAATCGCCAAAGAAGGACGCGGAGCAATCGTCTATCAACAACAAGAAGGACGTGGAATTGGCATTATCAACAAGATTCGTGCCTACGCTCTGCAAGATGAAGGTGCGGACACGATCGAAGCAAACAAAATGCTTGGACTAGAAGTTGATTCACGCGAATACGATCAATGCGTTGAAATTATAAAAGATTTGGGAGTTAAAAAAGTAAAATTTATGTCCAATAATCCCGAAAAAATTCAAGCAATAAAAGACGGCGGACTCGAAATTGTTGAACGCCTGCCAATCGAATTCAAACCATCAAAAGACACGCAAAAATACTTGAGCGTTAAAAAATTCAGAATGGGACATATTTTGAATTTGGTGAGTTAGAAAGTTTAAAAGTGAAAAGGTGAAAAAGTTAACTTGAAATTGTTCAACCAACTTTTTCACCTTTTAAACATTTTCACTTTTTAGAACATCTAAAGGCTTATAGTAAATTTCAACGGTTTTAATTTATATAATCCTTTATTAAAAACTTCTCCAAAGGCATATTTGGGTTGATTTTTACTGTTTTTGAGTCCCATTTTTCAGGATTATGTTTATCAAAGCTTTCCACTTTTATTTCGTTTAAGAAAAATTTTCCTTTTCTACAAACAAAATTAAATCGTTTTGCATAATAAAAACGTGAACCGTAATCCAATGAAATTTCAAAACCTTTTTGTGTCTTTTTTACCCAATTAAGAGCAAAGCCATTGAATTCTGATTGGTTGGGTAATTTTATTATTTTTTCAACTTTTTTGTTCTTTGTAAGTTTTATATTTTTTGCATCACGAAGTTCATCATAAACTGTTTCCAGTTCAAAAGATTTTCCACTACAATTAACTCGATAAATTGCTTTATACACAGGGCATTGATCCAATTCCTTTATCAAATCTTGCTTATATTCCTGTTTATCTTCAAAATTATACTCCTCTTCAAATAATCGCCAGCCTTCTTCCCTTTGACCTGCATAGATCAAATTTAATAATCTCTTGCGTAAAATAAATCTTTCACCAAAAGTTTCTCCTTGATTGTTTTGTTTTAACCAACTAATTTCATTTCTTGTTTTTTCAAGAATGTAAAAAGGGAATTTACTGTTAGCAAACTCATATTTACCTGTATTTGGATCGTATTCAAAAATAGCGGTCGGATAAATAGAATCAATATGACTGCCATAAAAATAGTCGAAAGTATGAACCGATCTTGTAAATTCATAAATACCATCTTTATCAATATCAATAGGTGTTAAGTCAAAATTTATATAATCTCTTTGCTTATTGATTTTTCTCGAATCATATATCAGACGAGGTACGGATTTTAGATCATAAATCAAATATGTATGAGTAGAACAAGTTCCGCCCTCAACATTATACAAAACAAGTTGTTTATCTTTTTCTCCAAGAAAATTAAAAAAGCCGTAATTAAGACTATGCCTTCCATTACTTTCAAATTCTTGTAAAACTTTATCACCCTTTACTAAACGTAACTGACAGTGCAGAAAATCGACATCTTTCCCTAAACAGATATTTGTGATTTTGTAATCTTTATATGAAAATTCTTCAGCATTTTCCCAATAATCTTCAATGGAAAGTTGTTTTTTTACATCATCAGACTCACTCTCAGTTTTTTGCGAATTAGTTTCAGAAAAATCTACGATGCGTTTGCGTCCTTGTTGATTGAAATTTAAAGACATCGAATGCCAGATAACCAAAACTGACAATCCAATTAAAAATGTAAAAATAAATACGATCAAGTATTTTGCTGAGTATTTCATACAAAGATTCTATATAAAAAACTCACGAAAAAAAGAGTATTACGAACAGTCATTTTACGTAATACCCACAGTTTATTATTTTGTTTTTTTCGTATTCTTTCGCGTATTTCGCGGGCAAACTTCTTACTCTTCCGCTTTCAAAACATCTAAAATTTTATCGTGAATTCCGCCAAAGCCGCCGTTTGACATAATCGCCACGACATCACCATCTTTCATTTCAGGCGTTAGATGCTCAACAATTTCATCAGCATCAGCAAAACTAAAAGCGGGTTTCTCTTGCAAATTTATGTCTTCGACAAGTTCATTCGTGTCCAGAACCTTGCCGAGTTCGCTTGCTTTCGATGTGTCATAAACTCCCGCAATAATCACATAATCCGCATAAGCAAAGGCTTTTTCGTATTTTTCTTGAAACACCGCCAGACGCGAAGACCACGAACGAGGTTCAAAAACTGCGATCAATCGTCCGCCGTGATATTTTTGTTTCAACGCCTTCAAAGTTTCTTCAACCGCCGTCGGATGATGTGCAAAATCGTCAATAACCGTCACACCTTTTTCAACGCCGCGAACTTCGACACGCCTTTTCACAGACTTAAATGTTCGCAAGGCTTCTTGAATTTTCTCCTGCGAAATTCCCCAGGCATCCGCCGCAATTATTACCGCAAGGCAATTTCGCACATTGAATTCACCGATCAGATTCGTTTCAAATTCACCCCATTGCGAGCCTTCTTTGAAAACCGTAAAACGCATCATCTCGCCCGAAACATCTATGTAACGAGCCTGCCATTTCGCATCATCACTCGTGCCGAACGTCTCAATATTCGTGTGAAGTTTC
>JBGTHN010000624.1:0-7290 GCA_041746235.1 Pyrinomonadaceae bacterium
CGACGCGGGGCGTTTGCACGGCTCAAGCCGTTACTCTGAACGAAAACCAAAACCCTTTAATACTTTGTCTAACCTGCTGAAAAAGGTGAAAACTATTCAAGCAAAACCTTTTAACCCTTTTCACTTTTTCACTTTTAGCCATTTTCACCTTAAAAAAAACAATGCTCTATCTTGAATTATTAAAAGATCAACTTGAAAAACAAAGAGATGATTTCAAAAAGTTCGCCGAATTACAGGGATTCGATTTGGATGAATATTTGGAAACTTTGTTTGAAATCAGCCGACTTTCGAGCGGGGAAGTAACGCAAAAAGTCAACGGAAGCGAAAATGTCGGTGCGATTCCTTCAAACGAATTGGATTCGCAAGATTCGTTTTCTGTTGAATTCGGAACAAGTTGGAATAATCACGAAGATGCAAGAACTTGGGCGAATGAAATTTTGCAAGATCGCACGACATTTGCGGCGGACGGAAGCCAACTTTACGCCGAAAAAGAAACTTCTTTGCCCGTCGGTGCGATTCAGGTTGGTTGGTTTGAAAATCCGCATAATGAAACATCGCCTTATGAAAAAAACGCACGTTTTGAAATAATCTCACCGCAAAAATTACTCGAAAATCAAGAAGAACCTTTGAAACCCGAAAACCTTGTCGGGCAGATGCGTTTTGACGCGGAGATTGAGAAGGTCATAGAATTCCTTGAAAAGCATAAAAATTGGCGAAACGAAGGCAAAAGAATGCCCGTAGCATTTTATGACGGAACACTTATGCTGCAAACGGCTTTGCCAAAATCGGATGTTGAAGCGGCGATGACCAATAAACTTGTCGAACTCATAAATTATTCAAACTCAACAAAAGTTCCTGTCATCGGATATGTTGACCGCAGTTTTTCAAAGGATTTAATAAAAATGTCGGATGCTTTTAAAAATCGTCAAACATCAAAAAAACAGACACTTTACGATGCAACTATTCTTTCGGCAAACACTTCAAACCACAAACGAATTCTTGAAAATTGGGGCGACAGAACTTGTTTTTGTTATTCAAAACGCCACGGTTTAAATGCTTTTATTGACGCAGAGACAGGAGATTCAATCGTTGGTTTTTCATATTTGCAAACGACGGCGGATTCAAACCCAGCCAGAATTGATGTTCCAACGTGGATTTTTGAAGAAGGTTTGTTTGATGAGATTGCCGATGTTGTCCGAGCCGAATGCGTTGTCGGTTTGGGTTATCCATACGTTTTAGAAACGGCAGATGTGACGGCTGTTATTACACATCAAGATCGCCAAGTTTTTCTCGGTGCTTTACAAGAGTTTGCCAATCGTGAAAAACTAAACTTTAGCGTTTCACGAAAAGGTGCGAGCAAAGGACGCAGACGTTGAAAATTAAAAATTAAAAATTAAAAAAGTGAGAACTAAACTAAAAGAATTTCGCGATCCGCAATCGGCGATTCACAACACTATTTGTGTTGCTTGCGGAACAACGGCTGAACGAAATTCAGCAAAATACTGTTTGGTTTGCGGTAAAATTTTGAGCGAAGATTATCAACCGCTCGATGCTTTGCGTTCTTCATATCGTATGCAGGGAAAATCTTTTCTCGTCGAAAATGCAGAAAAAGAGGAAATTACGGATTTATTTGAAGTAAATAAAAACGCAGTTTCGGAAATGGCTTGGGCAAGTTTTGTTTATTCAATGGTTCCTTTCCTTGGAATTCTGTTTATTCCCGTTACTATGATTATGGGTTCATTTGGTGTCGGTGTTGCACTTCGCCATCCAAGTGCAGGCGGCAAGAAATTATCACTTATTAGTGTCGGCTTAAGTATTCCAGTATTGGGAATTCAAATCTTTTTATGGTGGCTTTTGTATATAATCCCCGAACTTGCTCGGAGGGTTTAGCCACAGAGGGTACTGAGGAAGAAGAGAGTTTTTTAATGGGAGATATTCTCACACAAAAAATAATTGGGGCGGCGATTGAAGTTCATAAACAATTGGGACGTGGTTTGTTAGAATCGATTTATGAAGAGGCACTTTGTTATGAGTTTGAATTGAGAGATATTGAGTATAAACGGCAAGTTGAAATTGATGTCATTTACAAAGGCAAAATTATCAAAGGACAAAAAATAGATTTGCTTGTCGAAAGCGAAGTGATAATTGAACTCAAATCTCTTATGAAAGTCCCAGAATATGCGATGGCACAAACGCTTTCATATCTGAAAGCAACGAATTTAAAACGCGGATTACTAATAAACTTTGGAGAAAAAAGATTGGTTGAAGGAATAAAAAGAATCTCTCTCTAACTCTTCTTGCTCTGTGGCTAAAAAATGAAAATTGCAAAAATAGTAAAATCGAATTCTCATATTGATTATGTCGGGCGTGTAATTGATTCGCTCGATGTTGCCGAACCACCGAAGTCTGAGGATTTTGGATTTGCAAATTTTGTTTCGCTTCCGGTTAACAATGAGAATGAAGCAGGAATTATCGGTGTTATTTACAATTCAATGCTCATTAATCCCGAATATGCTAATTTTGGTCCACGTCTTTCGCCGAAGCCCGAACTCGGCACATTTAGCCCCGATTATCTTAATGAACAAGGCTTTTTGATCGGCATTTTATTGCTTGGAACAAAAGATGAAAACGGTAAAATTTCGCAAGGTGTTCCGCACAGAGTTGTTCCCGCCGGACAAGAAGTTTATAAAATTGACGGCGAAGCTGTCCGACATTTTCACACGGATGAAAAAAATTGTTTGCAGATACATTATTATTCGCAAGTTATTGCCCACGCAGGACTTTTCGCTGTTCCGCTTTTAGAAGAAGTTATAAAAAAATTGTCTTTAGATTGTTCCGACGAAGATAAAAATCGGCTTGGAGTTTTGCAACAGACGCTCGCTTGGCAACGAACCATTGGCGGAATGCGTCTATAAAGGTGAAAAAGTTTTAAAAGTGAAATGGTGAAAAAGTAGGTTACTTTTTCTTGAATGTTAAGATAAAATAGAAAATTCTTTTTAGAAAGATTTTGAAAAAGCGTAAAAACTTTTTCACCTTTTCACTCTTTTACTTTTAAACTTTAATTACAGAGGTTTTCTTATGAAAAAATTATTACTCTTATCTATTACCAGCCTGTTTTTATTAACTCTGAGCATTAATGCACAGGTTCGTCCATCCGATTCAGATGAAGTGGAAATTGAACCCGTCAAAGCGACTATGCTCGAATCATTTGAAGTTAAATATACGGGCGGAATTTTTGGTTTCAGCAAGTCTGAACACGGTACGGTTGCTTTTGATGACATAAATGAACGACTTATTTTTAAAGGCGAAGACGGAAAAGAAAGATTTTCGATTCCTTACAGCACGATTCAAGTTGTTTTTCCAAGTCAAAACAAAGTTCAATCGGGAGCAGGAAGAGCCGTCGGAGCAGTTCCGATTCCGGGTGCGGGAATTGCCGGAATGTTTATGAAAAAGAAGAAAAATTATTTAATAATACGCTTTGAAGATACGGAAGTTGATGCAGAAGGAACGATAAACTTTTTAGTTGATACGGAAGAACTTTTGCGGAATTCGATCTACACGGTCGGAGAAAGAGCCGAAATGAAGCCACGCGGAGACGCTTATATTCGCAAAAACGATTTTTAAGTTTGTAACATTTTTTAATTTAAATCACCAAAACGGTGTTGCAGAATCGAAGTAATAGAGATCGCGGCAGTTTCCGCCCGCAAAATTCTACCGCTGAGAGTAATGATCTGCACGCCGTTTTGTCTTGCAAGATCAATTTCTGAATCTTCCCAACCGCCTTCCGAACCGATGATGGCGGTTATTTTTTCGCTTGATTCAATTTCCTCAAGCTTTGAGCCGTTTCGTTCCGAAAATAAAACCTTTGTTCCTTCCGCATCTTCAACGAGATCATCAAACTCAAGCAGTTCAACTATTTCCATCAATTTCGCACGCCCGCATTGCTTTGATGCTTCAATGATTATCTTTTGCCAACGCTCTATTTTCCTGTCTGCATTTCGCAATTTTACATCGCATCTTTTCGTAATTATCGGAACAAGTTTTCTAACACCGAGTTCAACCGACTTTTGAATCACCAAATCAAATTTGTCGCCTTTCAATATCGAAATTGCCAAAGTTAAATCTAAATCGGATTCGGGCGAAGTCGGTTCGATTTCCTTTAAAATTCTTATGGTCGAGCAATTTTTTCCTTTTGGCATTTCTTGAGCAATGCACAGAAATTCCTTTCCTTCGCCGTCAAAAACTCGAACTTCATCGCCTGCACGCAAACGCAAAACATCCCGCAAATGTCTTGATTGTTCCAAATCCAAAACAATTTTGTGGTCATTAAAGTTTTCGCTCGGTGCGTAAAATCTTCTCATTTATTCTGTGTTTTCGGCAACAAATTTTTCTTTGAAGTCTTTTGAATTTTGACGAATCTTTACCCAACTTTCAAAAATTTCGGGCGATTGCAAATAAAGTTTGAACCATTCGGAAATCTCGGCTTTCTCGCTTCGTTTCTTACTGTCAACTTTCGGATTTTTAGCGATCATCGAAGCACGATTTTTGCCTTTTATTCCAATTTCTTTGACAAGCCGCAATCCTTCCTTGTCATTTTCTTTCAAGAATTTCTGACGCAGATTTTCGAGTAGGCGTATAGAATTTAAGGTTTGTTTGAAATCGGAAAACTTCAGAATATTGCGAAACATCGCATCGTAAGGCGATTCCGTTCGACGTTGAACATCAAGTTTAAGAATCTCTGAATGACGAAGTTCCGCACCTTCATCGGCAAGTTCCCGTGCAATAATCATCGGCGAATCTACTGCTTGGTTTCCAAATTTATCACGAACAACAGTTTCGATGGCTTCGATCTCTTCCGCTCCAACGCTTTCGCAATCGAGCTTTTCCCAAACCTCGATTATTAAGTCTAATTTTGTGCGTGATGTGAACATTGTTGGTGATTGGTAATTGGCAATTGGTAATTAGTCAAAGCCAAACACTTATTACCAATTACCAATTACTTATTACTATTCTGATGGCAAAACTATTCCGCGACATTCGCCGAAACCAATTCTTCTAAAACCTTCGCGTTCGCAGAAACCTTTCATAATTATTTCGTCGTAATCTTCAAGGAATTTTCGCGTTTCGCCATTCGGCAGTTCGACTGGTTCGCTTCCGCGTTTTGTCATTTCTAATAAACAACCTCGTTCGGAATCTTCTTTGCCCGAAACTGTTCCGGTCGCCATCAGATCGCCGACCTGCAAATTACAACCGTTGGAAGCGTGATGCGTTAGCATTTGTCCGATTGTCCAATACAAATCTTTTAGATTTGAACGCGAAAGTAAATGCGGTTCGTCGCCATCATCACGCATTTTTTTTGTTTGAATATAAACGTCGAGTTTTATATCAAGTCCGCCGAATTTTTCGTTTCCTTCATTTGCCAAATACGGCAAAGGTTTTGGATCGTCTTCTTTACGTTTAAAAGCGGGAACTCGAAACGGTGCGAGTGCTTCCATCGTTACGACAAAAGGCGAAATCGTCGTCGCAAAACTCTTGCCCAGAAATGGTCCGAGCGGCTGATATTCCCAACCTTGTATATCGCGTGCCGACCAATCATTTACCAAACAAAGTCCGAAAATATGTTCTTCCGCGTCTTTTATATCAACCGTTTCGCCGAGTTCATTACCTTTGCCGACAAAAAATCCGACTTCCATTTCATAATCCAAAGCCTTCGACGGAATATAAACGGGCGGTTTTTCTGCGTCGGAACGATTTTGACCTTTCGGACGCTTAAAGTCTGTTCCCGAAGTTACAATTGAAGAAGCACGACCGTGATAACCGATCGGAATCCATTTGTAGTTTTCCATTATCGGATTGTCTGGACGGAATAATTTACCGACATTTGTAGCATGATAAATAGAGCAGTAAAAATCTGTGTAGTCTCCAATTGCAGAGCCAAAAGGAGTTAAAAGTTCGCATTCATTAATCGGGATTAAATTTTGCCTAACTACATTTTGAGTTTCTTCATCTGCATCTTCACGCAAAACTTCGCTTATTCGCTTACGCAAATCTGAAAGCTTGCTAAGATTGTTGTCATACAAAAAGTAAAAGTTTCCGCAGGCATCTCCGCATTCAGCCGCAATCTTAAATAATTCGCCATCAAATAAACTGACGGCATTACCAATATTAAAAATATAATCTCCAATTATTATGCCTGTTACGTTCCATATTGAATCGTCTTTTTGGAAACTGAAATTACAAAAAGGCAAGTTTTGAATCGGAAAATCCGTGTTTGGATCGTTGGCTGATTCTACCCAGCTTTTAAGGTTTTGGTCGTGTGTTTCGTTAATTTTGTTCATAGTAAGTTGTCAGTTGTCAGTTGCCAGTTGTCAGTTGCTACCAACAACTAACCACGAATGACTAACAAATAAATTTATAAAATCCCTATATTTTGCAAATCCTGAATCGGTTCGTCGAATGAGCAAGAGCCGAATGAGTTTATATGCGAATCGCGTAAGTTTTCAAGTTTGGCGTTGTTTAAAAAATACTCTTTTTGCCAGTAAGCTCCGTTGTCATCGAATTCAAAAACCTCTTCAAATTCCTCTTCTAAGATTTCCTCTAAAACGTCGGGTTTGTAACCTTCGCGGGCAAATCCCGTGGCGAGAAATAGATTTAGAAAGCCGTGCATTCTGCCTTTCGGTGCATTTGCTTCATAAGTTAGCGGTTGAAAACAGCGTATCGGATGATGCAATCCGGCGGTCGCTTTGAATGGAATATTCGCTGCTAGACAGGTTCTTATAAAACGTATTATCTCGTCAGTTTTTGGAAACAAATCAGGCGTAACTCCGCCGGTGCGAATTTTTGCACGTTGCTTATTGACCGCCAACGCCGAAACCATTTCGGATAACTTATCATCAATGGCAAGTTCAAAATAATTTGTATAGTTTTCAGGAACTGCACCGGCAATTTTATCGATCTGTTCGGGCGAATCAGCTTTTATTTCTAACGTATCGCAAATCGCTCCGGGAGCATTTACGATGTTGAATTCCTCAACTTTGCGAGCCGTGTCATAAATATCATCACTCGCCAAAACGCTCAATTTCCAGATACTTTTCCCATCACGAGAGAAAAAATCTTTAGCACTGTTTTGAAACTCGTCGAGCCTTCCAACCGGACATATAAAACGTCCCAACATCCAATTATAATTACTGTTTTTATAAGTCGCGTAGTTGATAACCGCTTCCGGCATCGAAAGCAAAGACGGTGGAAAAAGCCCCGCATAATCAACGATCTCGGAAAGCAAAATTTTTA
>JBGTHN010000625.1:0-4346 GCA_041746235.1 Pyrinomonadaceae bacterium
GCCTTAATGGTTCAACCTAGCCACGCTTTATATTTAATTTCTTCCACTATTTTTCCAATCTGAAAGAAAGGCATCCAAACCTTTATCTGTTAGTGGATGTTTAACTATCTTCTTAAAGACATCAAAAGGAACTGTGGCAACATCTGCCCCGGCTAAAGCAGAATCAACGATGTGCATCGGATGTCTTATGCTTGCCGCAAGAACTTCAGTTTCATAACCATAATTGTCATAAATTTGCACAATATCCCTTATCAATTTCATTCCATCTTGCGATAGATCATCGAGTCGTCCAATAAAAGGTGAGATATATGCCGCACCGGCTTTTGCCGCCAAAATTGCTTGAGTTGCCGAAAAACAAAGCGTAACATTTACTTTAGTGCCTTCTTCGGAAAATATACGTGTCGCTTTTAAACCGTCCCATGTTAATGGGCATTTGATAACAACATTATCTGCAATTTTTGCAAGTTCACGTCCTTGTTCCAACATACCTTCTGTATCTAAAGCCGTAACTTCAGCAGAAACGTCACCATCAACTATGTCACAAATCTCAGCAATTCTTTGTTTAAAATCAACATCACCTTCCTTGGCAACTAATGATGGATTTGTTGTAACTCCGTCAATTAAGCAAAGCTCACTTGCTTCTTTTATTTCATCTAAATTTGCGGTATCTATAAAAAATTTCATTATTTCTCCTTAAAATATCTATTCAGTAAACTTATAAAATAATTATTTATTTCTAATTTTATTTCTTAAAATGCCTATATTTTCAATCTCAACTTCACAAACATCGCCGTGATTTAATTTTGAAACTCCCGAAGGTGTTCCGGTGGCAATAATATCGCCTTTGTTCAAAGTCATTTGATTTGAAATGTATCTTATCAAAAAGGGAATATCAAATATCATCTGAGAAGTTCTTCCATCTTGTCTGATTTCACCATTAACTCTTGTTAAAACTCTCAAATCAGAAACATCAATTTCTTTCGTAATAATTTCTCCTACCGGACAGAATGTATCAAATGATTTTGCCCGCGTAAATTGAATGTCTTTTCTTTGAAGATCTCTGGCAGTAACGTCATTTAAACATGAAAAACCGTAGATATATTCATATGGATTGTCAGCATCAGATAGAGATTTGCATTCGCGTCCGATAACGACTGCAAGTTCTCCTTCGTGTTCAACCTGCTCAGATTGTATAGGTAGTATAATATCCTGTTCATTTCTAATAATTGCTGACGAAGCTTTTAGAAAAATTAAAGGTTCTTTTGGAATTTCATTGCCCAATTCTTTAGCGTGTTCAGCATAATTTCTGCCAATACAAACAACTTTAGATGGAGTGCCGTAGATAAAATCTGAGTCAATATTTTTCATATTAAAATGCAGTCTCGGAAACTACTTCTGACGGTTCGCTTTCGTTTCCAAAGTTATCAATTGCAATCAGATAATAGTAATAATTTTTTCCTGATTCGACTTTTGTATCTTGAAATGTATTTGCTTTCAAAATGTCCGGTGTTAAAAGTATCCATTCATTTTTGGGTTTTTCCGACTCAGTAGTTCTAAATATTTTATACCCAACAACATCTTTTTCCGGACTAATAGCAAAAAATATTGAGATATTATTTGGGGCGGCGGCAATTGTTATTGCTTCCGGTGGATTTGGTGCAAATGTATCTTTTGGTTGGAGTTCAATTTCTTCGGAACTTAAACTTTCTACTTCCTCACCATTGATACCCAAAGAAACGGTTCTAACGAAATATGTATATTTTTTCTCAAATGCGAAAAATCCATCTTCATAATTTGTTTCTGTAAGAGGTGTTTTATTTAAACGTCTGGTAGTTTCTTCAAGACTTTTTCTATACAAATTATACCCTAAAATATTAGCAGGTTGAGAACCATCTACATTAGAAACGGGGGAATTCCATGTCAGGGTAATTTGATCCTGACTAACTTCGGCTTTAAGTGAAGTTGGATTGAGTGCAATTCGGGAAGATGGTTCAATGATTAAAAAATTTGAAAAAGCTGCTTTTTGTCCTGACGCATTTACAAAACGGATAGAATAACGAAGCCGTGCCTGCTGTCCCGCAAATTGCAATGTATCAACGTATGTTTTTTCTTTTAATGCAAAATCTGTTTCATTAATTTGAATAGATGCGATCTGAGTGCTTCGTGAAGCAAATTCTTCCTCAGTTAAACTTAAAGGAGCATTTAAAGGTTCGGCTAAACGATAAATATCCGCACGTTTAATACTTAAAATACTTCCATCAGAGGCATTTCTCGCGGGCATTTGCCAAGTAATTCTTATTTGATTGCCTATCTGTGTTCCGTTAATTGAAACTCTTTGAGGAATTTTCTCGATCGGTGGAAGTGGTGGTTTTCTTTTGCCACAACCATTAATAAGTAAAATACAACTGAATAAAGCTGATAAACACCACAAGCGTTTAATAAGCGTGTTTAGCTTTTTTTGACTTAAATGCTTAATAAGCGTTTGCATAATTTACAATATGTATTGTCTTAAATTCTGGTCTTGAACTAAGCTGTCTAGCTTCTCACTTACATAAGCAGCGTCAATCTTTTGGTTTTTATTTTCTAACTCATTTCCCATAAAACTGATTTCTTCAAGAAGCGTTTCAAGAAGTGTGTGTAATCTTCTTGCTCCTATGTCTTCGGTGTTTCGGTTCGTTTCTTCGGTCATCTCGGCAAGTCTGGAAATGGCATCATCAGTAAATTCCAAATCAATGCCTTCCGTTTTAAGCAATAATTTATACTGCTTAATAAGCGAGTTTTTTGGTTGAATAAGAATCTGCTTAAAGTCTTCAAGTGTTAAGGATTCTAATTCAACACGAATTGGAAAGCGACCTTGAAGTTCAGGAATCAGATCCGATGGTTTAGAAACATGAAAAGCACCCGCAGCGACAAAAAGAATATGATCCGTATTTACCATTCCGTAACGTGTATTAACCGACGTACCCTCAACGATCGGAAGTAAATCTCTCTGAACACCTTCGCGGGAAATATCTGCTCCGCCTCCGCCACGAGTATCGCTTCCGGCAATTTTATCAAGTTCATCTAAAAAGATTATACCAGATGACTCGGTTACATCAATTGCTTCTCTTGTGATCTGCTCCATATCTACAAGACTTTCTTGTTCTTCTCTTAAAAGGTATGGTCTTGCATCGGAAATCTTCATACGTCTTTGGACGGTTTTGGTGGGAAACAAGTTTCCGAACATATCACCTAAATTAACTCCCATATCATCCATACCCTGACCACCAACAAAGTCTATATATTTTCCCGAACGATCTTGAGTATCAATCTCTATAACTCTTTCTTCAAGTTCACCATTGCGTAATTGTGTTTTTAATTTTTCTCGTGTTCGTTTAAGATTTGGCTTCGGTTTTTCGTCAATCACATCAATACTGTTATCAAACTCAAAGTCATCATAATTGTTTGAATTTGGCAATAAAAAGTCTAAAATTCTTTCTTCAACATTTTGCTCGGCTCGTTCTTTAACATTAAGAAACGATTTTTGCTTGACCATATCAACGGCAATGTCGGTTAATTCCCTTACCATGCTTTCAACATCGCGTCCGACGTATCCAACTTCGGTAAATTTGGAAGCTTCAATTTTTATGAAAGGTGAATTAGCTAATCTTGCAAGCCGTCGGGCAATTTCAGTTTTACCGACACCGGTTGAGCCGATCATCAAAATATTTTTTGGTAACACATCCCTAGCAATTTCGGGAGGAAGTTTTTGCCTGCGAATACGGTTACGCAGAGCAATTGCCACCGCACGTTTAGCTCTACCTTGACCAACAACATATTTGTCGAGTTCTTCAACAATTTGTCTCGGTGTTAAATCGTCAAGTTTCGGATCGTTCGAATTCTCTTTTGTTTCTCCGCCTAAAAAAATAGCCATAAAACTTATCTTTATTATTTCCTTAAATTAAATTTCTTCTAAAATTATTTCCGAATTTGTATAAATACAGATGTCAGCCGCAATTTGCAAAGACTCTTGTGCAATTTCCTTTGCCGAGAGTTGTGTATGTTTCATCAAAGCTCTGGCAGAAGAAAGTGCAAACATACTTCCCGAACCGATAGAAAGCAAACCTTCATCTGATGATATTACATCGCCATTACCCGAAATTAAAAATGAATCCTTTTCATCGGCAACAATCATCAAAGCCTCCAGGTTTCTCAAATATTTATCGGTTCGCCAGTCTTTTGTAAGTTCAAATGCCGATCGTTCCAATTGCCCTTGATATTGTTCCAGTTTAGCTTCAAATCGTGTTAGCAAAGTGAAAGCATCAGCAGTTGCTCCGGCAAAACCTGTTAATACTTTATCATTATAC
>JBGTHN010000626.1:0-3276 GCA_041746235.1 Pyrinomonadaceae bacterium
ATAACGGACACACATAAAATCCTTCTTTTCGCAATCTCGGTTTGCCTAAATCAAAATTCTTTCCTGCAAAGCCTTGGTCATTCCCATCACATTTATCGGTTTGCAGGCTTTGTCAGTTGAAATTCCGATGACAGTTTGAACATCTAACCTGTTTTCACGAATCGCTCTGACAAGATTTTGAGCACCATTTACATTTGTTTGAATCGCTTCAAAAGGAGCGTATTCACAGGTTGGAACTTGTTTTAACGCCGCCGCGTTAAAAACCACATCCGCTTCCCGAAGTGCTGCACAAAACGCCGAATAATCACGGACATCGCCAATTCTGAAATTCAATAATTGCTGCGAATTTTCGTAAATAACTTCGTCGGTCGCGGCATTTTTATCCATAAAAGCGAGCCGCATATAGTGTTGTTTTGCTTCGTCACGGGAATAGACTGTGATGCTTGCTGGTTTACCCATTTCGCCACTTAAAAGTCTGCGAATAAGCGTTTGCCCAAGCGAACCTGTTCCGCCGGTTACTAATATTCTTTTGTTTTCTAAATTCATTATAGTTTTGAAGAAAACGGATTTTCTCACATTTCTATTTATTCTCAAAAAAGGTTTTGACGGGTTTTGCGATATGGTTTAGTAAATCATCGTTCATTTCCGTATGAATTGGTAAGGATAAAACTTCGTTGCAAAGCATTTCGGTTATCGGCAATTCCAGATCATCAGGAACAAACTCGGCAAAAGCCTTTTGTTCATTGAGTGGCAAAGGATAATAGATGTTTGATGGAACACCATTTTCCGCCAGATAATTTTTCAATTCGTCGCGTTTGCCGTTTTTGACACGCAAAGTATATTGATGAAAAATGTGCGTCGAATTTTTTTCACGGACGGGTGTTTGCAATCCTTCAATTTCCGCAAATGCTTTATCATAATAGTTAGCAACTTCGTTTCGTGCCGACGCATATTCATCTAAATATTTTAATTTAACATCAAGTATCGCCGCTTGAATCGAATCGAGCCGCGAATTTACTCCGATAACGTCGTGATAATAAGTTTTTGATTGCCCGTGATTGGCAACCATCCGCAAATTTCCCGCAAGTTCATCCGTTTTTGTGAAAATTGCTCCCGCATCACCAAAAGCTCCGAGATTTTTTGCAGGATAAAATGATGTTGTTCCGATGTCGCCGATTGTTCCGGCTTTTTTTATTGTGCCGTCGCTAAATTTATAATCTGAACCGATCGCCTGTGCGTTGTCTTCAACGACGAAAATATTGTGTTTTCGGGCGACTTCCATGATCGCTTCCATATCGCAACATTGTCCGAAAAGATGAACGGGAACGACCGCTTTTGTTTTTGGTGTAATTGCTTTTTCAATAATTTCGGCGGTAATGTTAAATGTATTTTCATCAACCTCAACCATCACAGGTTTCAAACGAAGCAATCCGATAACTTCGGCGGTTGCAACATAAGTAAATGATGGAACAATAACTTCATCGTCCGGTTCTAAACCCAACGCCATCAAAGCGATCTGCAAAGCGTCAGTTCCGTTTGCACAAGGAATGACGTGTTTAACATCAAGATAATTTTCCAGATTCGCCTGAAAATTCTTTACCGCAGGTCCATTGATATAAGCCGTAGTATTTAATACATCTAAAACGGCTTCATCAATCTCAGTTTTAATTTTTTCGTATTGACCTTTCAGATCAACCATTTGTATCGGTTTCATAAAATAACAAACAAAAAGATTAACATAAATAAAAGGCAAAAGATAAAGGGCAAAATGTTTGAAACAAATCACCCTCAAAATTTTTTTATCTTTCTCTATGTCTGAAATTAAAAACTGCCTAATTTTTCCTTTTTAAAAAGTTTTCTATAAGTATCATAAATAAAAACCAGTTTTTTGTGATCATTCGGATAATCCCAATACCATTTTGCCGGAAGATTTAAAATCCTTTCAAATTCGTCCTTTGTGATCTGCAATTTTTTTGAAACATATTGCTTTTTTTCTTCTACTTTAAAAAGTTCATACGGCTTGCTTTTTAATTGTTCGATAGCATCATCACGGTTGACATCGCCTAAACAGATTTGTGAAGAAAGGGTAGCTTTTCGATAATCAATTCCGAATTTTTCATACAAATAATAAGATTGAATAAATCCCGTGTATGTATTTTCATAATGCTTCCCTCCGTAGAATTTCCAATCCAAATTTTCGTTCAGCAATTCCATCACATCTTCTTTTACATAATTCACATAATTCAGCAGATAAATCATTTTTATTCCTTTTACCAGCTTGTAATACATTTCTTTCTTGAATCCGAAGGTTGGGAATGTTCTTAAATTTTTCTGCCCGAAAGTCTTTTGGATATAATTGAAATACTTCATATCTTTGGCATTGTAATGCCATGTTGCAGGAAGAATTCCTTCGGTTGATAAATTTCCTCCGGCGATTATGTGTTTAATACCGTATTTTGCCGCGAAATGATGTAGTGCGGCGGGAATTGCAATATCAGTTGGAGTATCGGCTTCGGGAATCGAGGCTTTCAGAAAAGCGAGTTGCAGGTCTTTGAATTCTTCCCAATTCAGAACATAGCTTTCATAATCAATATCTAATTTTCTGGTTACATTTTTTATATTTAGTACGGCTTCCTCAGAATTCCAGCCGTTATCCATATGAACTGCCAAAACACGCAATCCTTTTTGTTTTGCAATATAAGCCATATAAGAGCTGTCAACTCCACCGCTTATGCCACTTATGCAATCGTATTCCTTACCTTTTCCGGCAAGTTTTATTTCATCTACGATATGATCGAGTGCCGCATTGCATTCTTTACCTTGATATTGATGTTTAGCTCTTTTGTCCAAAAATTCAGTACAATGATTGCAATAACCATTTTCATCAAAGATTATTTTCGGATCGGTTGTGTCCATTACGCACCGGGTGCATTGTTGATAAGGTCTTGTTTTTATTGGGGTATTCATTAACATTGCAATTAATCTGAAGACTTTAGGCGATCCCGACGGTTTTTTTGTGAGGTGAGATACCTATTATATTTCTAAAGTTTAATAATAACGACTGTATATTTTGCAAGTTTCAGTTAAATTATTCAAAGTGTAATTTATTTTTATCTGGATAATTAATTAAAACGCCGTGTTTATTACTTTGATAAACAAAAAGGCTTCCGGCAGCCAAACCATTGGCAAATCCGTTTTTATACACTTTGATCAAATCTTCTTCTTTTCCCGCACCTCCAAGCCCGATAACCGGAACACTAACTTTAGTTGAAACAG
>JBGTHN010000627.1:0-3353 GCA_041746235.1 Pyrinomonadaceae bacterium
GGGCTACCAAAGACGAATTGTGATTACTGACGTTCAGGATACAGAAAGACCATCGCCACCTAATGCAATTACCCGTCGTCGAATTGATGTAACTATCAGATATGAAAATTCCGGTATCTTTCTTGACGAATTGGTATCAACTTTAATAACTAACTATTAGGACAGAATCAAATCAAATGACTACAGAAAATACCAATAAAAAAAGTTTAAATCATAAAGATTTTGAAAAAGGTTTTAGTATTGTCGAGATGCTTGTATCAATGGTCATTTTCTTGATCGTTGTAGGTTCAATCTACGGTTTACTAACAGTTGGACGAGTTGCACGAAATCGTTCAAGTCAAAAAACTGACGTATTGAAAAACGCCCGAGCAGCGATCCATCTGATTGGACGGGATGCATTAAATGCAGGGCTGGGTTATCACCAGTCTGGAGCATTAGTTCCCGATAATTTTATTTCTGATAGGCTTGGTATTCCAGAAGATACTGATACCACGAGAGATATTCTAACCTCCATAATTCCCGGGAATAATATCTTTTCCAACAATTTACAAGAAGGCAAAACCGACATAGTAGCATTTGCATACAGGGATTTAGACTTCAATGATGGCAATGCAATTACTTTGGCAAATGCAATTGCAGGAAGTGACAGTAGTGTCGTTCGGCTAGAACTTGGAACAAATGCTACAACTAGAGATCTAACAAAACACGATTTGGTTTTAGTTGAAGCTGACACAACACAAGTTGCCATAATGGTAACTGAAGTTATTGACAATAAAAATATAGACTTTGCTCCAACCGATCCACTTGGCATCAACCAAGCACTAGATGCTCAAGATACAAACCGCAGTTTATTGAAAAAATGTTCCGACTCAGTTCCTGATAATTGTACAACTGTAGTTTCTTCTCTGAAGCGGTTCTTTTGGGTTAGTTATAAGATCAAAGATGATGGAACACTCGTCCGCATTTCTTATGCAAATAATACGGGTCAACCCGGAGATGAACAGATCCAAGAACGTCCGCTTGCTTATAATGTAAAAGACCTACAACTCACATATGTTCTTGAAAATGGAACAGTTACAGACAATCCTGTAGCAGGTCCCGATGGTGTTGCCGGTACAGCAGATGATACTCCTAATTATTCCAACCTTATCAGGCAGATCACAATATCGCTTGAAGTTCAGTCCACGGAACGAGATGAACAAACAGGAAAACCGGTTTCAATAAAATTGAGCGGAACATTTAGTACTAGAAATTTAGAGTATGACGTTGGCTAATGTTGAGGTAAATATATGAATATGAGTTCAAAAAACACGAATGACCAAATCTTTTCCGATGTTCGTGATAAAAGATCAATGGAAAAACAAAATGGTTCAGCAATTGTTATTGCCCTGTTGATTATGGTTTTGCTAATGGGGTTTGTTGCTTTGGCAGTTTCTAGAACTGCAAATGAAACTATTGCTTCGTCTAATGATGCTTCAGAAACAAAAACCTTTGAAGCTGCTCAAGCCAGCCTTGAAATTATGACGCATAACTTTGACAAGATATTCGACAATAAGATCAACGCTAGTTCTGCTGATATATTAAGAATCAAAGGTCAGTTTCCGGATGGATTTACAGATCAATATACGTTCACTCAAGATATTGATAAGACTAAAGATGATGAAATAGTTGTCGTTACCGGCGAACAATTTCAAGGTCTAAACGCACTACGAAGTGAATGGGAAATAAAATCTACTGCCAAAGATCGTGATAATGGCGTTGAAGTAGCTTTAAATCGAAAATTCTTCAACGATAAAATTCCACTTTTCCAATTTGGTGCTTTTTATGAAGATGATCTGGAATTGAATCGTCCGCCACTTTTTGTTTTTGGTGGACGTGTTCATGCTAATGGAAATTTATTCATAACAGCATTTAACACAGCAGGTATTTATTTGAATTCACGAGTTACTGCGGCTGGAGAAATTGTTAATGATATATGGAAACCGGGAACTGCATTAAATGCGGTTGATTCTGCCGGAAAAGTATTTATCCGTGATGCTTCCGGCGTTCCTCAGGAACTATTAACCGGGCAAGCAAGTGTAAAATGTGTAAATCCTACCGGAGTAAATGTTTTTGCTTCAAAACCTAACTTACCTGTATGTAGTAAAAATCCAAATTGGTCAACTCAAAAAACAAAGTTTCAGGGTAATCTTCAAGATAATACACCGACACTAGATTTACCACTTTCACAAATAAATGTGCCTTTAGTAGAAATGCTCAAACGCGGAAAAAGTGTCGGAGATGTTGCCAATGTCGGAGGAACAGTGCAAGCAGTAACAACGACAAATGCTGATTCAAGTGTTTTATCAAGAGAAAGATTTACAAATAAAACAGGTTTAAGAATTTCTTTGGCTGATGCAAAAAATAAACTTCCCGGTTGTGCTTCTGTTGCGGGAGCGTGTGGAGTTCAACTTGACGGAAATCTAAACGGATCAATTGGTTATCAACCGCGACCAATGACCGACTACACCTCAACTGCTTTGAATGCAACCAGAATGCAAATTAATGGTCGGCAAATTTGGATAAAGGTTGAAACTGTTGCCTTTGACGATGCAACAAACGCAATTGCCTCAAAAGATATTACTGAAGATATTTTAAGTCTTGGCGTAACGGAAAGAGCTCCGAGTATGCTTAATCTAAATAATTATTCATCTTCGACCGATTCAAGATCAATTATTAAATTACAACGATTCACAATTCCGGGACCTACATTTACCAGTAGTGGAAGTTATACAACGCACAATAGTTCAAACACTTTCGTTGCAAGATATAAATGCTCCGTTACTCCATCATCAATTACAAGTCTTTCGCAATTTACTTCTAAATGTACTTCATTTAATGATTTTGCTGCACCATTTCCTTCAAATAATGCCGGTTCAAATGCAACTCAATCCAAAGAAGATCAGTTCAATGGAAACACACCGGTTCATTTGAAATTTGGATCAATTGGTAGTCAAACATACGGGTTCGTGCCATTTCCAATCCAAATGTTCGATCCGCGTGAAGGATTGGCTAATGATTCTCCAAATTCTAATTCCCCGTTTGACAGCAATAATGTTCCGGCGGCGGGAGTTATGAGTATGATTGATTTAGATATAGGAAATTTACGAAGATTCCTGAAGGGTGATTTTGATAATAAATTGCCGACTGGAACGCCCTATGCTGCCGCGTCTGGAACATCATTGAAAAGCACAGCTATTCCTGAAAACGCGGGTTGGGTTCTGCATATTTCCGATCGCCGTGGTGATGCTGATTTTGATGGTGAATATGATATGGAAGATATTTTAAGTCTTGGCGTAACGGAAAGAGCTCCG
>JBGTHN010000628.1:0-5788 GCA_041746235.1 Pyrinomonadaceae bacterium
TCAATTGATGTGTGTGATAAGTGTTCGGGTGTTTGGTTGGATGCCGGCGAACTTGCACAAGTCGTTGACAAAAATGAGGATAGCGGTTGGTTAAGTAGATTTTTTGGTTAAATATAATAAAAATTACAAATGACAAATACAAATAGGTTGAAATATATTTGCGGATTTTTGTGGTTATTTTTAATCATTTCTGTTCCATTTTCAGCAAATGCACAAAAAGTTAAGTTAGAAGTTTCAAAAAGAGTTGTTGATCTCAAACTGCAATCAAAATTGATGAATCGAGAGATGCCATATCGAGTGATTTTGCCGGTAGATTATGGAAATTCTAATGAAAAAACTTTTTATCCGACGGTTTATCTATTACACGGTTTAACCGGACATTATGATAATTGGGGAGATAAAGCAAAACTCGAAGAATACACTTCGCCATATAAATACATAATCGTTATGCCGGAAGGAAATAATGGTTGGTATTCGGACAGTGAATCGGTCGAAACTGATAAATATGAAAGTTACATCATTCAAGAATTAATTCCTGAAGTCGAAAAAAAATACCGTGCAAAAAAAGAACGTGAAGGTCGTGTTATCGCCGGACTTTCAATGGGCGGTTACGGTTCGATCAAATTTGGTTTGAAGTATCCTGAAAAGTTTGTTTTGGTTGGTTCATTCAGCGGTGCTTTGCGGGCGACAGAAATTCTAGCAAAAGATGTTGCCGGTTGGAAGGTTTTGGCGGATTCGATAACGACTGCTTTTGGTGATGCTGACAGTAAAACAAGAAAAGCAAATAACATCTTTAAAATTTTGGAATCAACTTCAAAAGAAGATTTAAATAAATTACCGTTTTTTTATATAGATTGCGGGACAGAAGATGGATTGCTCAAACAAAATCAAGATTTTGCAAATCTTCTGCTCGTTCAAAAAGTTCCTCACGAATACCGACAATTACCTGGCAAACACGAATGGCAGTATTGGGAAACGCAAATTCAGGAGTTTCTTAAATTAAGTCAAAAGTTTGTAAAATAATAACAGGCAAAATTATTAAAAAATGTCGTTCGGTCTATGGAGGAATTTTATGATAAAAAAAATAATTGTTTCGAGTTTTTTAGTATTATTTGCATTTGGATTTACTGCGTTTTCACAAGAAAAGACTGTAATTAATGATCAAGTTGCAAAACGCAAACTGCTCGGCAAACATCTTTTTTCATTGCAATGGATAAGTTGGAATTATTTTGGCAAAGCAAATGTAACCCAGAAAAATGGCGTTTATTATTTAAAAGGAACACAGAAAAGTCGTGAAAACGATGATTATTTGGAGATTGATGGGGTAATTACAGAAATAAACAGTAAAAATTTCAAATTCGACGGAAAGATCACAACAAAAGTCAGTCATATAAACGAAGGTGAACCTTGTGTCAGAGAAGGCGAGATGAATTTTGCGATAACCGGAAAACGAAAATACTGGCGATTACAAGAAATGCAAAACCCTTGCAATGAGGTTACAGATTACGTAGATATTTTCTTTCAAAGGTAAATTATTTATAGTTATCAAAAAAAGGATTGACAATGATTCAAATAAAAATCGTGTCAATCCTTTTTCTATTTCATCGTTTTAACTTTAATATCTTTACAATATGCTAAATTTTGCAATTGAAATCGCTCAAGATGCAGGAAAAATCCTGCTCGGAAAATTCGGGCGAAAAATAAACATTTCCAAAAAAGGTGAAATTGACCTTGTAACGGAAGCCGATCTTGCATCGGAAAAATTCATCATCGAAAAAATAAAATCCTATTATCCGCAACATTCGATCTTGGCGGAAGAATCGGGCGAGGCAGTTTTGATCGGTGAAAGCAAATGGAAATGGATAATTGATCCTTTAGATGGGACGACAAATTTTGCTCACGGTTATCCGTGTTTTTGTGTGACTTTGGCGGTTGAATACAAAGATGAAATTGTTATTGGTGTAACTTACGATCCGACCAGAGATGAATTATTTGTTGCCGAAAAGGAAAACGGAGCGACTCTCAACAATCAGAAAATTAGCGTTTCGGAAACTGAAGAATTAGGTAATTCATTGTTGGTAACGGGTTTTCCTTATGACATTTCACAGAGAGAAAATTTTACAAGACATTTTAACGAAATGCTTCTGAGTTCGCGTGCTGTCAGGCGTGATGGTTCGGCAGCAATTGATCTTGCTTATGTTGCTTGCGGACGCTTTGATGGGTTTTGGGAAGAAGGTTTGAATCCTTGGGATGTTGCGGCAGGAGTTTTGTTAATTGAAGAAGCAGGCGGACTCGTTTCTTATTTTGACGGCTCGAAATACAGCATTTACGAACCGCCGATCTGTGCGAGTAATGGTTTGATACACAATGAAATGTTAAATATTTTAAAGTGAAAAAAGTCTCAGTAAATCCAAATTTTAGAAATTTATCGGAAAACACTAAGAAATAGTAGTTATTTTCAAAGACTTTTCCAGCAAATTTGAATCTACTGAGTTTGCATAAATTCTATAATACTTTTTCACTTTCAAGTTTTAAGGATTGAATGCCGTTGGAATCGGTTTATCGTTTGTTTGTCCGAAATTAGTAGAACGAAAGCCGTTTGTGCTTTGCAGTAAAAACCAATCGTTTGTATTTGGTCTGAAAACTGAAATGTCAGCTTTTCCATCACCATCATAATCTGCGACAACCGGAATATCGCCAGAAATCCCCCACGAAACACCTTGATAGGAAAAATCCGATGTCAACAAAATATAAAAATCAGGTTGGGTTGAATCATCTGTCGCTCTGAAAACTGCAACATCGGTTTTACCGTCGCCATCATAATCAGCCGGAACCGGAATATCTGTTCCGATACCAAATGGAAATGCTCCATAAGTTTGAGTATCGCTTAACCAGAAATGCCAGGTTCCATCATTTGGACGGTAAACGCTTAAATCGCCTAAACCATCTCCATCAAAATCAACTATCTGCGGTAAATCTCCGTTTAGTCCGAATTGCTGTGCATAAAATTGATTTCCAAGACTTCTCATTTCATACCAAACTCCGTTTGAAGGACGAAAAACTGCTACATCTGCACGTCCGTCACCATCAAAATCATTTGGAATCGGAATATCACCGTTTAAGCCGAATTGAATATAATCAACCGTATTATTATTGGATTTCAGAATATACCAAAGTCCATTTGAAGGACGAAAAACAGCAATGTCGGTTTTTGAATCTCCATCAAAATCGGCTGGCGTAATTTTATCTTCGGCGAGTCCAAATTGTTGTATCTGAATGTTTGAATTACTGCTTTTTGAAATATTCCAAGTTCCATTTGATGGTCGAAATTGCGAAATATCGGATTTGCCATCGCCATCAAAATCAAAGCTAGAACGACTTACGGTTTTGATAACAACATCATTTCCATCGCCACCTCGATAAGTGATTTTAAATTTGGTGTTTGTATCATTTCTTAATATCGAACCTTCAGGTGTGTTAAGAAATGTTCCGTTGATTGCTTCATTACCATCATTGTCTATTATCAAAAATTCATTGTTGATTGCCGGAATAAAATTATTGAATAAAAGAGGTGACAGAATAGAATTGTTCAAAATAACCGAACCATTAACATCAAATTGATCGTATCCGTTTTGTCCAGCGGTTGTTCCACCTAATTTTACTGAGACAATTCCATTTTCTTTGATGTCAAAATTGCCATTGGTTCTAAGAATGCCGGTTGGAGATGTTAATGTTCCGGCATTTACGCCACCGTTAATAATTGAAGCAGAACTGATTCTTCCAGTTCCACTGAGTCCGCTTACACCAGAGCCATTATTAATAGTTCTGATATTGACCAAAACAGGAATATTCGGCATATCTGCATCTATAATTAAATTTCCGTCATTGATGTTTATTGCTCCATCATAATCGGTCGCCGAACCGATCAATGATGAGCCTAAACCATTTTTTTCGATGTTTCCTCTGCCTGTAATTAAATTGATAGCAATTGAACCATTGCCGTCAAATTCAAAATTAAAACCTCTCAGATCCAAACTAACAAATGTTGTATATGAAGATTGTTGGGCTGTAAATGTTTGTGGTGAAAGCAATAAAACGGCAGTATTTACAAAATTTGTTCCGCCGTTTGAATTGAATCCGTCCATTATACGAAATGGATTTCCATTAATCGTATAATTACCGCCTTCGATTGTAATCGAATTAAAAGTTGTGAATATATTAAAGTTATTATTTGTGATAAATTTTGCAGAATTAGCCGAAAATACCAAATCATCTTCTTCAACCGGAGCAACATCATCATTCCAGTTGGCAGCAGTTTTCCAATTGTTGTCAGTACCACCGCCATCCCAAATTTTAACTGCCGAATGAGCATTTAATGTAAAAAACACAGATAGAAACATCACGAAGACGATTTTTGACATAACAAATAATCCTTCCAAAAAAAATATTACAAATTGTCGAAATATATGCTTGAATTTATCATACAAATTCAACATTTAAATGAATATTGAACTAATAAGGCTTTCAAGCACTTTCATCAGTTTTTTGCTTATGCTACCTTTAAAGACTTAATAGACAATAACTTTTAGAAAATAAATTTATGGCTTGGTTTCGAAGAAATAAACCTAAAATCGAAGGTCAACAAAAAACCGACAAACAGACGGTTAAAACGGAAGGTGTTTTTGAAAAATGTCCTGAATGTGAGACTACACTTTACAAGGCTGAATTGATTGAATCATTGCAGGTTTGCACCAGTTGTGGGCATCATTTTCGGATGGATGCAAGAACAAGACTCGGTTTACTTTTTGATGATGGCAAATACGAAAAACTTGATGAAGAAGTCATTTCGGGCGATCCTCTGGAATTTGTTGATACAAAACCGTATAAATTAAGACTTGAGCAAGCTAGAGCAAAATCCGGCTTACCCGAAGCAATCGTTTCAGGCAAAGGAAATGTCGGCGGGCATAAAGTTTATGCAGGTGCGATGGATATGTCGTTTATCGGCGGATCAATGGGATCGGCGGTTGGCGAAAAAATCACCAGATTGATTGAAAGAGCGTTAAAAACACGCGGTGCAGTCGTGATATTTTCGGCTTCGGGTGGAGCAAGAATGCAGGAAGGAACACTTTCTCTGATGCAAATGGCGAAAATTTCAGCCGCACTAGCCCAACTCCACGACGCTAGACTTCCTTATATTTCCGTGCTAACAAATCCTACAACTGGTGGTGTAACGGCAAGTTTTGCGATGCTTGGCGATGTAAATATCGGTGAACCAAAAGCTCTGATAGGTTTTGCAGGTCCAAGAGTTATTGAACAAACAATTCGTCAAAAACTTCCAAAGGGTTTTCAACGTTCAGAGTTTCTGCTGGATCACGGAATGCTCGATATGGTCGTTGATAGAAGAGAAATTCGAGATACGATCATTCGTTTGCTTGATTTTATGATGAATGAAGAAATTACATAATAAATAATAAATGACTAACAAAATATTAATTCAAATCTATGAAATGAATCTTCGAAAAGTTATCGAAGAAATTAGTTTATACAAATCGGAAGAAGATTTGTGGAAATTGGAAGATGGAATAACAAATTCCGGCGGGAATCTTGCACTTCATTTGGTCGGAAACATCAATCATTTTTTTGGTGCGAATTTGGGTAACACAGGCTATTTACGCGAGCGTGATTTAGAGTTTGCTGATAAAGATGTTTCGCGTGACGAATTAATCGAAGGTTTGGAAGTTGCAATACAGGTTTTGAAAGATACTTTAAATAATTTGTCGGACGAAGA
>JBGTHN010000629.1:0-2059 GCA_041746235.1 Pyrinomonadaceae bacterium
TGATTATCCTCCGCAAACGCTCAAAATAATATGCCGCCGTTTTCCTGTTTACACCTACCAGATCAGATGCACACCGGGCCGTTGTTCCCGCCACAAAATGTTCTATCAACTTGTTCTGTTTTACCCTGCTCAACCTGCTCTTTCTCATACTGCCCTAATACTACACTTTATGTGTTATCTGGGTCAGCCCCATAAAAATTTACATGTCTTCCCACGGCTTGCACCGTGGGCTACAAATATGCCGCCATTTTCAATGGCTTAAACTTAATCTCTGATTAACGGATTGATTCAATAAGCAATTCTGATTCATTTTCAATTTTCATCAAATTACCAGTAGAACCAAATTCCTTAATAGTCAGAGATCTTACTGCGGTCTTTTTTCCTGAAAGATCTCCCCGGCTTTTTGGAGTTTGTCTTCCTGGAATTGATATTCTTCAATATTAAATCCCAAGACCTTCGTTATGTGAGATAAATGTTTGGAAACGTCGTCTAGATTCTTCTCAATCCCATTCATTCGTTTTTTACTCTCGATTTTTTCTTCTTTCAAAAGCCATTCCCGTTTGAGTTGTGAATCGGCAATATATTTTAATGTTTCTTCGATCGTTTCAAACTTTTCATTAAATTCTGAGGTGAAATTTTCTTCGTTCATTTTGATTTTCTTCCCTATAAGATGAGGTAAAGCATTGTATTCATTGATGAATGGCAATGCGGAACGTGAGGATATGAAAATGATTAACCAAATTCATATCGGACAAATTATAACAGAAAAATTTGTTGTAACTAAAATTGTCAGGCTATCAATTTTCCCAACGGCTACTATGGAGTAATTGAGGCGAAAATCTAGTAGGAATAAAAAAAATAGTTATAATGAAGACTTTACGGGTTCGACAACCTTTTTCGTGTTTTGTGCGACATATTATTTGCTTTTCCCGACCATTTAGAGCCTACGAGGTTTTTATGAGAATTAAACAACTATTTGCGATCCTGGTTTTTACGGTTTTGCTGATCCAACCGATCGCGAACTTCTCCTTCGAAACGGATCAATACAACCTTCCAACGGTGCCGCTTGGGGATATTGGGGATGAGGTTACGGACTATTCCGAAGAAGCGCTGGTTAAGGCGGTTGATAAGATAAACGGGAAGATCGGCGAGCTTGAAGCGTGTTTGGCAAGCGGCAAGAAGAATACCGATTGCGGTTCAAAGAAAAAAGTACAAAAGGAATTGGCGTATTTTAGATCGGAAGACGCGGTCGCAAAAGAATTGTTTAAGAAATTGGGCGACGGGATCATTCCTTTTACAAAAGCGGGTTCGTGGCTGGAATCGCATGAATTCAGCGCGAAGCCGGCGCGTTACAAAACGGGTTTCTCGGAATCAATACATTACTCCGCGCCATTTAATTACCTGACGATCAGTCCGACGATAAAAATGTACGACGCGGAATTCGGAACCGACAAGATCGCACATCTTTTCCAGCAGGGTTTTGATTATTATTCGAGATACAGAAGAGCGTTGGCAAACGGAGCGTCGGAAGAAAAGGCGGTTAAGAAAGCGATAAACTGGGGGAAAATGACCGAGCGCACTTATTACGGGAAGTTGGTTTCGGCGGTCTATTCAAACGCAGATCTCGCTGCAAATTTTGCCGGACTCAAGTTTTATCAGGGCTTAACGCATGATGTGAAGATCGGAAAAACAACGAGACCTGCGGTTTTGAGATTTGAAAACGGAAAGTGGGAATTTAATAAGTCGGTTGAAATGCATGAAAATCTGCTCAAACCATTTATGTCAAAACATCTCAATGAAGCGTATAACCCGAGCAAGATCTTTAACATCGCCGACTTTCGAACGCGTGTCCGCCACGTTGTAAAAAATCATGGCTGCCAGCAATGGTTTGATCGATACCCAAATTTATCAAAGGAAGACCTCGAAGCGACAACAAAATCGCTCGAGCTTTGGTACGGGGAAGATTATGGATTTTCGTTCAGCAAGAATTTTGTGACCATCGCGAATACTTGTTTTGGGGAATCGAGTGACAAAGAAGACGCCCAAAAAGTCGCTGAAA
>JBGTHN010000630.1:0-3726 GCA_041746235.1 Pyrinomonadaceae bacterium
GAAATAATTCCAAGTTCTTCGGCAGTTTTTACCTTGCTGTTGACATAAACTTCCGAAGCCGTATCTTCGCCGACGCGAACGACGACAAGACACGGAACGATGCCGTGATTTTCCTTCAAATACTTAACTTCGTCCGTAACTTCGTCTTTTATCGCTTGAGAAAAAACTTTTCCGCTTAATATATTTACGCTACTTTTCATTGTTTCTGCTATCATAATTCCTATTAAATTTTTATACGATTATAATGTTTTAGAAACTTTATGCCACAATTCAAATCAATTATTTTCATCGCTTTTATATCTATATTTTCGATCACGGTATTTTCCCAAAACTCAAACGAAAATCATTCCAAGATCAAAACATTCGTTGAACAAAAAGATTATTCAAGTGCAATTAAAGAACTAAAGACTTTGCAAAAAAATAGTCCGAAGGTTTTTAATGCGAACAATTATGATTATCTGCTTGCAAGATTTGCCGAAAAGCAAGGTGATTTTGCGACGGCGACGGCGAATTATCAGAGCGTTATCAATCGCAATTCGATCTTGAAGGAATATGCACTTTGGCATCTTTCACAGGTTATGCGGAGTTCGGGAAATTTGATGATGGAGCGGGTTTATTTGATGGAACTCAGTTTATTTGGGGATAAAAGTCTTTTGCAAAATGCTGTCAATAAACGCATACCGCGAAGTTATCTTGAAAGTAAAGAATTTGCGTCGGCGATAAAATTATTGAATCCTCCGATACAAATTTCAGTTGACCGGAAAACTACTCAAGATTTTATTCCCACGGTCGGCAATGCAATTTCGCGTGAAGATTCGGTTTTACTTGCCGAGGCATATTTGCAAAGTAAACAACCCCAATCAGCTCAAAATATTTTTAATAATTTGGTCAACAATTTACCGAAAGCAAATCAGCCCGATGATTATGCACTTGCGGGTGTAAAAGGTTTGGACAAATTGGAAGTCGGCGATGAAAATTTCGGCAAAACTGCTCCAAAATTATCGGATGAAGAACACTTTAAACGTGCCGAAATTTATCAATTTAATCGCAACTTCCCTTTGGCGAGAATTCATTATGAAGCTATCGTAAATAATTATCCGACGAGTCCGAAAGCGGTCTTTTCGATCTACAATATTGGTCGCGGTTTTACACAGGAACGCAATGACTTAAAGGCTTTGGAATGGTTTGAGCGTCTGCAAAAAGATTTCCCTGACGATGATCTGGCAAAATCTGCACTTTATGCGGCGGCGGGTTCTTATGCGAATTTGAATAAAACGAATGAAGCGGTTTCGCGTTATCAAAGATACATCAGCGAAAATGACGATGCAGACAATTTAGAACGTGCGTATTTGAATATTGTTGACGCTTACAGAGATGAAAATAATCCGAAAGTAGCTTTGCAATGGACTGCGAAAATGCGTGAAGCATTCAAAGACGAAATGGGCGAAGCACTCGCACTTTTTGCACAAACGCGGATTCATCTATCGCAAGAAAATTGGCAAAATGCCTTGAATGATCTCAACTTATTGAAAGATGCAAAAAGTTTCGGCGGGAATATTGCAGGCGGAACGAATAAAGACGAAGTTACATTTTTGCGTGGATTCGTTACGGAAAAACTCGGACGTTTTGATGATGCGATTGAAATTTATCTTACGTTGGAAAATGGATTAAAAAATTACTACGGTTGGCGTAGTACGGAAAGAATACAAGCATTGGCAAACGATCCAAAATTTAAACAATTGATCGAACAAAAATTCGGCAAATATTCGGCGTTAACTAAGGAAACTTTAACTAATACGAATGCTGTTCAAATAAAAGATGCGGCAAATAAAGCGTATCGTTTGACGCAGGACAAGGAAAAAAGAAAGGAACTTTCCGCACGTTTAACAAGGGCATATCAATTATTGCCGGATTATCAAAAAACTCCCGACGGTAAATTAACGGAATTCGGACGCAAGAATATTTTGCAGGAATCAATCAAAGTTAAAACACACAAAACGCTCGCCGACGAACTTTTATTTTTAGGTTTATACGACGAAGGAACTCCCGAACTTGAAACGGCTTTGCGTGAAGATTTGGATGTAAATACGGGTTCGCTTTCTAATTTTCCAACCGATACAGCTTTTACTTTGGCGACATTTTATAAACGTGGTGATATGGCAAATCGAGCGCTCGGTTATATCGAACCGCGTTGGAAAAATGTTCCGAACGATTATCTGATCGCACTTATTCCGAAAGAACATTTGCAATTACTTTATCCGAAACCTTATGAAGATTCGCTTGTAAAATACGGCAAAGAAAAAGGCGTTGATCCGAGATTTATGCTTTCGATAATGCGGCAGGAATCGCGTTATCAAGCCGATGTAAAATCATTTGCGGCGGCGAGAGGTTTGATGCAATTTATTTCGACAACCGCTTTGCAAATGGCGGATGAGATGAAAATTGAGAGCTTTCGGCAAGACGATCTCTACAATCCGCCGACGGCAATTCGTTTCGGTTCGCATTATATAAATAAAATTTTCAAAGACTTCCCGAATCAACCGCAAGCAGTTGCCGCAAGTTATAACGGTGGCGAAGACCGTATGCTGCGTTGGATAAAACGTGCAAAAACCGATGATCCCGACAGATATGTTTCCGATGTCGTTTTTGTGCAAACGAAGGATTATGTTTATAAAGTGATGGCAAATTATCGGGTTTATAAAATGCTATATGACGAGAATTTGAATAGGTATTAGAGAATAGAGCCTGATCGTAGCAAACCTTGAGTTGCCGATAATTTTTTCGTCAAGATAAATATTATTTTTATCAATGATGATATAAATATTCTCGCAACTAATAATATTTATATCACCATTGATAATATTTTCCTGCACCCTCAGGAACTTTTCCCGCACTCTCAGGAACTTTTCCTGAATACTCAGAATATTTTCCTGAACACCTAGAATATTTTCCTGAACCTTGATATTTTTTTCATTAGACCTGAAATTTTCTTTCGTAAGAGTAAAAAAACTTTGCTAAGTTATTGTTTTTATTACTATACCAAACTGCGTAAATAAAATTAGCAAAAACTTTTTCGCATTGGATGTCAGATAATGGATTTTAGAATCTGTGAACTATTCTCCAACATCTAAACTCTCTCGCCTTGTGCATCTTTTGTAAAAATTTCTTAATATAAAATTATGCGTTATTTATTATTTATACTTTTTTCGATGTTACTTTTTACGGCTTGTCAAAAGACTTCAAGCGATGAGAATTCCGAAGGCAAAGTCAAGCGTTATGATTTTAGAGGAAAGGTTTTGACCTTTGATAAAAACACCAAAATGGCTTCGATCGAACACGAAGCAATTCCGGGTTATATGGAAGCGATGACGATGGATTTTGAGATTCGCAAACCCGAATGGGCTTGGGAAACGATCATTCCGGGAGCAGTTATCAATGGCGATCTGATGGTTGATAATGTCAACGGTAAATATTGGGTCGAAGTAAAAGGAGTTGTCGAACCGAAAAGCGGGCAAGATGCTTCGCCTTTACGTGAGGACAAAGCGGCGGAAGGTAAAGAAATTCTCGATTTTACTTTGACCAATCAAGACGGAAAACCTATTTCGCCGAAGGATTATCGCGGAAAGGCTCTGGCGATCACTTTTATTTATTCGGAATGTCCGATACCCGAATACTGTATTTTGATGTCGAAGAATTTTTCCGATGCGGCGAATGAAATTGCTAACA
>JBGTHN010000631.1:0-3117 GCA_041746235.1 Pyrinomonadaceae bacterium
GTTCAAATATAGGTTTTATTTGAATGAAATTAAATACTATACTTACAAAAAAAAGGGTTTGATAGCTTGTAATATAACAAAGTGTTTTTTAAAAGTAAAGAGAAATTTAGAAACATAATCTTGTTATTTAAGTCGTTTGCACAAGTTATGACATTACCTATAAGTTTCAGAGTAAAAGTTTTATATGAAATTTGTTATACTTTACAAAATAATTGAATGACCATTCATTTTTAAAGGGGAATAATAATGATCGAAAGAGAACAATTGGAAATGGACATAGTTTTTGTTGGTGCAGGACCGGCAAATCTGGCGGCGGCTTATCATTTGAAAAAGTTAATAGATGAGCACGATGAAGCAATTGCCGACGGGAGCAAACAGGGAAAACCGCTCGGCGAGATTGAAATCGGTATTATCGAAAAGGGCTCAAGAGTTGGAGCTCATATATTATCGGGTGCGGTTATGGATCCGAAAGCAATTCGTGAATTGATGCCGGATTTTCTTGAACAAGGTTGTCCCGTAGATACTGCCGTGACAAAAGATGCGGCTTGGTATCTTACAGACAGCAAGAAAATTCAACCGCCGATAACTCCGCCACCACTTGTTAATAAAGGAAAATATATTTGCTCGTTAAGCAAAATTTGTGAATGGTTAGGCGATAAATGCGAAGAGATTGGGATTAATATCTTTCCCGAGTTTCCGGGATCGGAGATACTTTATGATGAAAATGATCGTGTGATCGGTGTTCGCACAGGTGACAAAGGAATTGATAAGGAAGGAAATCCGAAAGGGAATTTTGAGCCGGGAATTGACCTCATCGCCAAAGTTACTGTTTTGGGTGAAGGTTCAAGAGGTTCTCTGACCAAACAGATCATGGACAGATTGAACCTCAACGAAGGCAAAGAACCGCAAGTTTTTTCGCTTGGTATCAAAGAACTTTGGGAAGTTCCGGCAGGCAATTTTGAAGAAGGTTTCGTCGTTCACACACTCGGTTTTCCATCAGATACAAAAACTTATGGTGGTGGTTGGATTTATGGAATGCAGAACAATGTCATCAGTATCGGTTATGTAACCGGACTCGATTATTTAGACCCGAACATTGATCCGCATGCTGAATTTCAAAAATTCAAAACTCATCCTGAAATTGCCAAAATTCTCGAAGGCGGGAAAATGATCAAATACGGAGCAAAAACCATCAATGCGGGCGGATATTACACAATGCCGAAACTATTTGCAGATGGAGTTTTGCTAGTTGGCGATTGTGCTTCGTTTCTTAATGGGCAACGCATTAAAGGGATTCACACAGCGATGAAAGGCGGAATGTTAGCCGCCGAAACGATCATCGGGGCATTAGAAAAAGAAGATTACACGACCGAAACTCTTCGTCATTTTGAAGAAAAAGTTAATCATTCTTGGATTTATGATGAGCTTTATGAAGTAAGAAATTTCCATGCAGCATTTCAAAAAGGTCGTTGGTCAGCACTTATTAATGGTGGGTTGCAATTCTTAACGGGTGGTTTGGCTTGGGGATTTATGCCGAAAGAACATCATGTTGCCGGACACGAACGAATGCAGACTTTAACCGAATATGCTGAAAATGGCAACGGAAATGCCAACGGCAAGCGTTATGAAAACTTAAAATTTGATAAAGAATTAACTTTTGATAAGGTTACGGATGTTTTCCACGCCGCAGTCGGACACGACGAAGATCAGCCTTCGCATCTGCACGTTCTTGATACGGAAATTTGTGCAACAAAGTGTGCTGAAGAATTCGGAAATCCTTGCGAGAAATTTTGTCCTGCGGCAGTTTATGAAATGGAAGATAATTCAGAAACTGGAAGAAAAGAATTAAAGGTGAATTTTTCAAACTGTGTCCATTGTAAAACCTGCGATATTATGGATCCATATCAAATAATCAATTGGGTAACTCCCGAAGGCGGCGGCGGTCCGGATTATAAAGGTATGTAGCAAATTTGCGGTTTTCAATTTTAGATTTGCGATTGTGAGTTTTATAAATTTACAATCGCATTAATTTTATGAAAGGAAAATTTTTTATTATCACATCTCCATCTGGCGGCGGAAAGGGAACTCTTATCAAAAGAGTTTTGCCGAATATTGCGAATTTAGGTTATTCGGTTTCTTATACAACGAGAGAAATTCGTGAAGGTGAAATTAATGGTGTTCATTATTTTTTTGTTAGTTCTGAAGAATTTAATGACCTTATAGATAAAGATGAATTTTTAGAATATGCCGAAGTTCACGGGAATTTTTACGGGACTTCAAAAACGCAAGTAGAAAATAAAACAGATGAAGGAAAAGATATAATCTTGGAAATTGATGTTCAAGGGGCTGAAAATGTACTGAAATTAATGCCGCAAGCCATCGGAGTTTTTATTTTGCCGCCATCTTTTGAAATTCTTAAAAAACGTCTGACTGAAAGAAATACTGAAAGTATTGAAGATTTAACAATTCGCCTAAATAATGCAAAGACAGAGGTTAAAGAGGTGTTTAAGTTTGATTATGTGGTCGTAAACGGTGAAATTGAAAAAGCTGCGGAAGATTTGAAGGCAATTATTTTGGCGGAAAGACTCAAGCTAGATAGACAAACACTACTGATTCAAGATATTCTAAGTTCTTTTGAGAATTATTAAAATATAATTTTTTATTAGTATAAAGTAGAAATATGGCAGATAAACAAGATTTGAACACAAAAGAACAAGAAGAAAGCACAGAAATAACAGTTAACCCTAAAGACATTCCAGATATTGATTCCAAATATAGGTTTATACTTCTAGCTGCTCAACGTGCAAAACAAATTCAACGTGGTGCAAATCCACGTGTGGATTTAGACCCACGAAAAATAAAGCCGACGACAATTGCTCGAAAAGAGTTTAGTGAAAACAAAGTCAATTTTGAGTTTATTGCAAAAGATAAAATAAAAGATTAAGGCTTATTTAGGCTTTAACCATTTAATAAATTCAGAAGCAAATTTACGAGCCTCTTTTTTATGTGGCAAATCTATATGATTTGAACCATATTTGGAGACTCTATTTTTGTTTTGTCTGATAATTTGGGGGATTTATGAAATGATCGGTTATTTAATTGCAAAGCGACTCTGTT
>JBGTHN010000632.1:0-4928 GCA_041746235.1 Pyrinomonadaceae bacterium
GGCGCGACGCCAAATTCCCGTTCAAATTTGCGGTTGGGATATTACTCGGATCTCTGATCGTCGGAAGTTATATGTTTTTACTGGAACTTGAAAGCAAAACATCGAAACCTATGCGGGATAAAGTTATTCAAAAATATCGAAAAAGTTGACTGGAACGCAAACGGCACGTTTGCAATGAGCATTTCTTAAATGCGAAATGAAATATGGCGAACTTTAAAGGGTGATTAAGTCTTTAAAGTTCGCCAAGTTTTTTTTCGTGATGCCGCACTCAATGCAAACGAGCCGTTTGCGTTCCAGTCATTTCAATCTTTTTCAACTTTACAACATAAAGTGCTTGACAGACAAAACAACTTTAGTGTAATTTCAAAAAGATGGCAACGATACATAAATTTAAACAGCAAGACGAAACAATAACGGACGAACCGCCGAGTCTGCACGGACGGGCGATGGATAATCTGGAATTTATCCGTGAAGCGATGCAACGTTCGACAGAATTTACGGCAGTTCCGGGATATGGCGGAGCTTTGATGGGAGCGACGGCAATCGGAGCGGCTGTAATTGCGAGCGGACAAACTTGGCGATATTGGCTTGTAACTTGGCTGGTTGAAGCATTTTTGGCTTTTGCAATTGGTTTGTTGACGATGTGGCAAAAATCAAAAGCGGTTGAAACGCCTCTGACTTCGACACCTGCGAAAAAATTCGCTTATGGATTTGCACCGCCGCTTTTTGCGGGAATTATTTTAACGGCGATGCTTTATTTCAACAGTTTATTTGAATATCTGCCGTGTGTTTGGCTGACGCTTTATGGAACGGCGGTTGTTTCTGGCGGAGCATATTCGGTCAAAGCCGTGCCGATTATGGGTTGGTTATTTATCTTGCTCGGAGCGGTCGCGGTTTTTGTGCCTTTAGGTTATGGAAATTATTTGATGGGAGCAGGTTTTGGTGGGCTGCATATTATATTTGGATTGATAATCGCAAGAAGATTTGGTGGATAAAAAATTATGGCAAAGAGCAATTTAGCATTAGCAAAAAATGATGAAATGGAAGATGCACCGCAAAAACCGCACGTTATCAAAGCGGAAAAAGCGGCGGAAACTGTTTCAAATGAATTGGATAAGATTATTCACGAAAGGATGCGTCTGGGAATTATTTCGGCACTCGCGGCAAATACAAAACTGTCATTCACCGATTTGAAAACGCTTTTGAACACAACCGACGGAAACATCAGCGTTCACGCAAGGAAATTGGAAGATGCAGGATATTTGGTGTGCGAAAAATCATTTATCGCCCGCAAACCTTTAACCGAATATAAGATTACTGAAGACGGGAGAGCGGCGTTGGAAAAGTATTTGAATCACATGGAAGCGTTGATAAACGCAATGAAGGGAAACTAAAAAGGTGGGTATTGGCTTTCAAATCATTATAGTTACTTTATTCTTAACTTGTGTTTTGGCAATTTTATTATTGTCAATAAAATTTTCTAACAGGTTTGAGTTAGCAAGGGGGGCGAAATACCTCATCTTATACTCATTTGTGGGGTTGACAATTACTTTCATTCTTATGTTTGTGGTTGGCTTAACAGTTCAAGTTTTAGACAATCTGTTTCCAACGCGTATTTTTGAAAGCAGTTTCAAATTTGAGCCGAATGAGAAAGTTAAAAATTTATTTGGTTCAGCAAAGTTTTTCTCCTTAAACGGTAACGGAAAAATCTATCTAGAATTTACAACTGAAAAAGACATAGTCGAAAAAATCAAGACTAATCGTATTTTTGTGAACAAGTTAAAAGGCAGTTATATAAAAGCTAATAATCAAAAGTTAATCAACCTGTTAAAGAAAGAAGACACGGTTTTATATGTATCCACTCAATTTGAAGAATATTGTAATGAAGAACTAGTTTCACCTTGTTTAGCTTATCTTGTTCATAACGAAAAAACAGGAAAAGTTTATTTTATTTGGTAAGTATGAAAAGTTTTGATGTAGTGATAATTGGTGCGGGACTTGCAGGTTTGCAATGTGCGAGGTTGCTTGCAAAGGAAAATGTGACGATTTTACTTGTTGACCGTAAGGAAGATTTGAGTATTGGCGTTCACACGACAGGGATTTTTGTTCGCAAGACTTTTGAAGATTTTGAATTTCCCGCAGAAACTCTCGGCAAAGCAATTAGTGATGTAACTCTCTATTCTCCCAAATTAAAATCTTTTCAGATGACGAGCGACAAGGAAGAATTTCGTGTCGGGAAAATGGGAGTTTTATATGAAAAGTTTCTGCAAGATTGTATCGAACTCGGCGTTCAGTTTATGAATGGAACTCGATACGTCTCAGTTAAAACGGAAAGCTGTAAAGATCATTTAGAAAATTCATCGGAACTGAACTTTCACATTGACCACATTAATAAGATTTTGGGTTATAACACGACTGTTAATCTCGAAAAAAAGGGCGAGAAAATTCAAATAAAAACTAAAATTCTTATCGGTGCAGACGGAGCAAAATCTCGTGTGGCGAAGGATTTGGGATTGGACGAAAACGAGGAATACATTGTCGGTTATGAAGAAGTTTATAAAAGCGTGCCGTTAGGAAAAGAGCCGATGCTACATTGTTTTCTTGATGCGAAATTATCGCCCGGATATTTGGCTTGGATCACAAATGATGGTGAGGATTGCCACATAGGAGTTGGTGGATACCCTGCTAGATTTGAGACTCGGAAAGCGTTAGAACTGTTTAAGACTGAAATTGCAACGAAATTTGTTGATTTGAAAAACGCAAAGTTAAGCGAAACTCGTGGCGGAAGAATTCCCGTCGGCGGAGTTCTGCGAAAGATCGCCAATGAACATGGGCTTTTAATTGGCGATGCGGCGGGTGCGGTTTCGCCACTCACGGCGGGCGGACTTGATCCTTGTATGCGGCTTTCAAAATTTGCTTCGGAAGTGGTTTTGGAGCGTTTGAAAACTGATGATTCACACAGTTTATTGAAATATTCGGGCGAGATGTTTCGGGCAAAATTCACGACACGGCTTTGGTTGCGATATGTTTTGAAAACTTTGAACAATCAGACACTTTTGGAACTTGGCTTTAAGTTTTTGCGTGGAAGATTCGGGCGGAAAATTGCGGAGAAGATTTTCTTTAGACGCAGTTCATTTCCTGATATTGAACTCAAAACGGATGTTTTATTGCCAAAAGTTGTTAATTGAATTCTCACAGATTAGGTAGAAATTATGAATGACAAAACAAAAACAGGTTTAGAGATTTTGCAGTCGGCGGTCTTATTAGGAATTACGGGCGATATGTTGCTTCGTTCAACGCCCTGGGGATTGAATGTTTTCCTTTGGATCGCTTTGCTAATAACGGCGATGATTGCGATAACGATTCGTAGAAAAGCCGAGAATTGGACAACGCAAACTATTGCACTTCACGGGGCGATGCTGTTTTTTGCGTTGATGTATGTTTGGCGGGATTCGATGGAATTAAAGGTTCTGAATTTCCTTGCGATAATAGTGATTTTGACGGTTTTGACCTTGCCTGCTTTGAAAATAAAAACACAGGTTGCGGGTTTATTTCATTATGGAATAGCGGCAATATATGCGGGATTTTGCGGATGGTTTGCACCGTTTTTTCTACTGTTCGCAGATATTAAATGGCAAACAATTCCAAAAACGGGTTGGTCGAAACATCTTATTTCCGTGATACGCGGTTTGGCGATTGCCGCACCGATCTTGTTTGTGTTCGGAGCATTATTTATGGCGGCGGATGCGGTTTTTCAAGGAATTATCGAAAACACACTAAATATAAATCCCGATATAATTATTGTTCATTCATTTTTTATCGCAGGAATAACCTGGTTTGTTGCCGGATATTTGCGAGCGGTGATGTTTGGCGGATTAGAAAATACGACAACTGTTTATAACAATAATTTATCAATAAATCCCGAAATAAAAACTCCTGTTAAAAGCGTAACCGAACACACTTCGGAAGATGCTTTGAAAGAAGACAATTTGGATGAGAAAGAAACTGTTGTCGAACGATTGGAAGCAAAAGCAAATCAAGAAAAAGCCAAAGATCAAAAACCGAAAACCGAAGATCAAAACAAAAAATCATGGGATTGGCGGAATTTTGATAATACGATATTGCCGAATTTTCTAACGCTTGGAGCAATTGAAACAGGCATTGTTTTGGGATTGATAAATTTATTGTTTTTAGGATTTGTAATTATACAGATTTCGTATCTATTCGGCGGAATGGATTTAGTGCAATCAACGCCCGATTTCAAACTTGCTGAATACGCACGAAGAGGTTTTGGCGAACTCGTTGCAGTTTCCGCACTTGTCTTGCCGATCTTGCTTTTGTCGCATTGGCTACTTCGCAAAGATAAACCGATAAACGAAAAAATCTATCGTGTTTTAGCAGGAATTCAGATAGCACTTTTGTTCGTGATAATGATTTCCGCAACGCAGAGATTATTACTTTTGACGGGAAATCTCGGCTACGGATTAACGACTGTTCGATTTTATCCGATGGCATTTATGGTCTTTCTCGCACTCGTTTTTGTGTGGTTTGCAATGACCGTTTTGCGTGGAGCAAGACAGCAATTTGCTTGGGGAACTTTGTGGTTGGCGTTCTTTGTGCTGGGAACTTTGCACGTTATGAATCCCGACGATTTTATTGTGCGTACAAATATAAATCTGATGAAACAAGGACGGTCTTTTGACACTCTTTACAATGGAAATCTGAGTGCTGACGCGATTCCTGCTTTGGTTGAAGGTTTGGATTCTATGAACGAAAGGCAAAAATGCGATGTGAAAAGATCTCTTTACGGCATATATAACGGCACTTATGAAAAGGATTTTAGAACGTGGAATTATTCACGCTGGTCGGGACAATGGGAACTTTACGAGAATAAATTGCTCGCAAGTCCTTTTACTGAATGTTCGTTT
>JBGTHN010000633.1:0-9402 GCA_041746235.1 Pyrinomonadaceae bacterium
ATTTACACTTTTTTCAATTATCGCGTAAGGTGAGTTACTAATTCCGTTTATTTCTATTACTTTTGACTGACCCATTACAGTTTCGCCATCTTTTGTTTGTAACCTTTTTCACAAATACACAAATTAGATTATAATTCACACCATTAGATGAAAGTAGAAAAAATTTCAGAATTAACCACAAACCGCCTCAGCGTTTATCTGCGATGCTTAAATGAGTTGCTAGTGGAAGGCTCAAGAACCGTATCCTCAGATAAGTTAGCAAAAAGATTCCACTTAAATTCTGCACAGATTCGCAAAGATCTGGCGTGTTTCGGGGAATTCGGCGTGCGTGGAGTAGGTTATTATGTCGAGGAATTACGCGATCATTTGCAAAAAATTCTCGGCTTAAATAAAAAACATCAGGTTGCGATCATCGGTGCGGGCAGGCTTGGAACGGCTTTGGCGGATTATTACGGATTTACGCAGACGAATTTCGATGTTGTGGCATTATTTGATAACAATGAATCGAGAATCGGCAAAAAGGTTGGTGATGTGGAAATTTTTGACATCAAAAATTTTGCGAAATTGGTCAAAAGAGATAAGATAGATGTTGCGGTAATTGCGGTTCCGGCAGCGATCGCCCAGAGCGTTTTAGAAAGAATAACCAAAGCCGGAATAAAAGCGGTTATGAATTTTGCACCGACACCTTTGCAGGTCGAGGGTGATGTAAAGTTAAAAACGGTTGATCTGACGATCTCTTTGGAAAGTTTGTCATATTTTTTATCGCAAACTAACAATTCAAATGAAAATAATTAGTCTCATTTGAAACTAATTGCCATAATCGGGCGTTATTAATAATTAACCGAATACATTTTAAGAGGAGTATAAATTATGTGTTGTAGTCAAGGTTTTTTGAAGAAAGTTGTTCCGTTTGCGATAACATTCGCTCTCGGACTTTTTGTGGCAAGTATCTTTTTGCCATTCACTTCGGTAAATAAAAATGATTTTGAAGGTTTCGGAAAAAGCTCAAATCATAAAAGAACACATTGTGGTTTCGATCATCATAGCGTTTATGAAGATGTTGAAGTTGAATTTGATGAAGTTTATTACATCAATGTTCCGCCACCGCCACCTGCACCTCCTGCACCGCCGATGGCACCCGAACCACCGATTCCGCCGGTTGCTCCTGAAGCACCATTAAGAGATTTTGATGAAATGAATTTGAATGAACTTCCGCAAGTTCCTTCAAAACAATAGTATTGAGAGAGAAGGTTGAGCCTAAAATTATCTTGGAAAATGGATTAAAATTATGTGTTGTTTAAAGTTTTCAAAAAATATCGCACCATTTGCAATTACATTTATACTCGGAATATTCATTGCGGGATTGTTTAATTGTTTTACCGGTTCAAACAAAGTGTATGAACCGAAAGTAAATGAGGTAAAAGTTTATTCTTCGATGAAGGCAGATAAAAAATGTATTTACGATGAAGAAACAAACTCTTATTCGTTACAAAAACGAGAAGAAAAAAGGATCATCAACCCGACTTTTGAGCAAACAATAATTATTAACAGAAGTGTAGAAAAATTACATTAATTGTAAATTTTCTAAAGTAAATAACTAAAAACCACAGACCGACAAGTTGAATGCGTTGAAAGAATTTTAACAAGCGTATTCAGATGTGTTAATCTGTGGTTTAGTTTTTTATACAAAAGGAAAAAGGTATGTATTACGAAATTTATCTCAAAAGAATTATTCCATTTTTTTTAATGTTTTTGTTTGGATTGCAATTAGTTAATTTATTTGCCTTGCAAGATATTCCAAGGGTTGAGCCAGTAAAAGATCATAAAATTGAAACTAAAAAAGTATTGAAATGTGGCGTTGAATAAATGAAGGAATCAGAAGCAAGAAAATTAATAGTAGAAGTCGGGCGTTTGATGTATGAACGCAGTTATGTTGTTTCATCGGACGGCAATGTGAGCATACGTCTGGACGAAAACCGAGTTTTGGCAACGCCGACAATGACTTCAAAAGGGCGTATGACGGAAGAAGGTTTGGCGATCACCGATATGGACGGCAAGGCTTTGAATGAAAACAAAGTGTCGTCGGAATTGGCGATGCACCTTTTGATCTACAAAATGCGTCCCGATATACACGCCGTTTGTCACGCACATCCGCCGCACGGAACTGCTTTTTCTGTCGCAGGTTTGGCGATCGAAGAACCGATTTTATCGGAAGTTGTTTTAACTCTCGGTTGTGTTCCTTTAACAGATTACGGAACGCCTTCGACCAATGAATTAACCGATTCGATGATTCCTTTTGTCGAACATCACAACGCACTTTTGATGGCAAATCACGGTGCGGTCGCTTACGGAAAAGATTTGTGGGAAGCGTTTGATCGCATGGAAACGCTTGAACACACAGCGAAAATTGCAATACTTTCAAGGGCTTTGGGAAACACAAATAATTTGCCAAGCGATGCGATTGAAAAACTCATAGACATACGCGAGAAAGCCGGTTATTTAGATTCATCAGCACGTTGCCAATCTTGCGGATATTTACAGGATACAAATATAACTTGCGAAATAGATGAACATTCTCACAACGGAAATTCTAACGGTGCAAAAATTTCTTTTACGAGGGAAGAATTAATTGAACTCTTAAATGAAGTTGCAACTCTCAAGGACTAGGCAAAAAAACAAAAACAAATTATTATTGTTTCAACCGCCACTTGTAGAAAAAGGAATTTGCAAAATTTACAAGGTATTGCGGAGCAAATTCCAAGAGGTTCGACTCCTCGTATGCTTTTGGTAGCACACTAGGCTCATAACCTATCCACTTAATTGCCCGAAGAAAGAAAGAGACTGTTTTAAATGACAAATTGAAAAAAGGTTTGCAAGGTCAAGGATACCGATCTGGCTTTTTAGCTTTATCTTAATTGGCTTTCCCCGATTTTTGATGTTTCTTTTTTTCTAAAGGCTTTTAATAAAATATTTAACGATGTATCAAATGTATCAATATGAATTGCGACGAAGTTTTTGGCGAGTAAGGTTTTTTGTGTCGCCGAATGAGGTTGGCTATTTGTATCGCAAAAATCGGCTTGAACAAAAACTTGATGCGGGAATTTATGACTATTTTGATTACCAAAAAGTATTGAAGATCGTTACATTGCCAACAACGAATCGGATTCAAAATGTTATCAATCAGGAAGTTCTGACAAAAGATAATATTGCGTTAAGATTTTCGTTTTTCATCGAATATAAAATCAGCGATACGGATAAGTTTTTGGAGAAATTCAATATTTTTGCAAATCCATACAATATATTTATGGAAGCCGAACAATTGACACATAATCTTTCACAAGTTCAATTGCGTCGTGTGATATCGGAAATTGATAGTGAAGAATTAAACGAAAAACGCAACGATATTTTGCCCGAAATTCCCGACGAACTGCAAAAAGAATTAAGCGAATATGGACTTGAACTCGTTAGACTTCTGGTGCGTGATCTGACATTTCCGAAATCAATTCAAGATCTATTATCAAAATCTCTTGAGTCGAAAATCCGTGCCAAAGCCGATCTGGAAAATGCACGAACTCAAGTTGCTTCGGCAAGAACTTTGAAAAATGCTTCGGAACTGATGAAGGATGATGAAAATATTAAATTTATTCAGTATTTAGAAACGATTACAAAGATCGCCGAAAGTGGAAAACATACTTTTGTAGTTGGCGATTTATCTCAAAACGCTGTAAATTTGAAGAAAGATTAAACTTAAAAAACTTAGGAGAATAATTTAATGCAAGAAGCATTGGGAATGGTTGAATGTAGAGGACTTGTAGCGATGATCGAAGCATCGGATGCAATGGTTAAAGCGGCGAATGTCCGTCTTGTCGGTTATGAAAAGATCGGTGCGGCGTATGTTACAGCAATCGTCAGAGGCGATGTTGCGGCGGTCAAAGCGGCGACAGATGCAGGTGCGGCGGCGGCTCGTCGTGTCGGCGAATTAACTTCGGTTCACGTAATTCCGCGTCCACACGGAAGCGTCGAAGATGCTCTGCCAATCGGTTTGCAAGATTAACTTTCGTTTTTTGCCAGTTGTTAGTAGTTAGTTGGTTAAGACAATTTGACTGATTATTTGACGAACAACTGACAACCGACAACTATCAAATAACAAACAAAAATGCGAATCGCCAGAATTTTGGGGACGGTTGTTTCCACACAAAAAGATGAGCGTCTGAAAGGCAAAAAACTTCTCGTTTGCAAGCCGATAAATTTAGACGGAACTGACCGCGATGATTATGTCGTCGCGGTTGATACCGTCGGTGCAGGGTTTCATGAAAGAGTTTTGCTGGTCAGCGGTTCGTCGGCACGTATGGCTGATGGAAATCAAGATTGTCCGGTTGATACTGCGATTATTGGTGTGATTGATACGATAGATTTTACAACAGAAGATAAAAAACGGTAAAAATACTTGTATCCATATAAAGGCGGCAAAGAAACACATACAAATAGATTTGTGACAAATGATTTGATCAATCATGTATCAGATTACCTATGCCTTACGAAGTATTGGTTTTCGTAAAAAAAAATCTTCTTCAAGACTCTTGAGCAACTAAAACAGTTATAAAACATTCTTAGTGTCAAACATATCTTTGGAGGAAAAAGCATGAAAAGATTTAGCCAACGAATTATCTTTGTATTGGGATTTTGTTTCTTATTTTCCGTCAACTCAGCATTTGCCCAGAAAAATAAAAACGAGACGGAAGTAGAATCGAAGCCGGTTGAAACAAAGGTTGAGACAAAAACTGAAACTCCGTCACCACCGTCACCGCCACCGACGAGAGATGAATCACCGCCGAGTTATGAAGCTCCGCAATCTGAACCAACTCAGAATTCGAGGTCGAGCGATAATGACACACCAACTTCAACTCCGATAAATACCACCGGCATTCGAAATGAGGCACAACAAAAAGGACGACGGGACCAACAAAGACAAGAGATTGAACGAAGAAGAAAAGAAGAAGAACGAAGAAACAAAAATAAGGACGATTATAATCCACTTTGTCCAGAAAAATATAGTTATGAAAATTGTGATGATGTCACGGATACTTACAATAACACGCCGGTTGATCCGCTAGTTTATTTTAATGGAAATGACATTGCGATCCTTGCATATCAAAGCTACGTTGAGAATGATTCAAATAATTATTTGCCGTATTTTGATAATATTTTGAGTCCGCAATACGTTCCTTTGCATAGCGTTTTTTTAACAGAAGTTTCACGCGATCTGCCGTTTACTCATACTAATTGGATTTTTTATTACGAGCCGGATTTAGACAATTTCTTTATAGATTTTGCACGATTTGGACAGTTAAAACTTGAGAGATTAGTTATGACACCGATCGGCAAAACCATTAAAGCAGTAAGGAAAGAATATAACTACAACGGAACTGAAATGCGACCTCTGTTGGTTGAAGATATTTCAAACCTTATGCAGGATAAAATTTATAGTTTTAGTTTGAGCGGAGTGCCAAAAGGTTTCTATGAATTAAAACTTATAAACAGAGATGGCGATACCGTTAAAAGCCAGATCGAAGTTAAGTAAAATTATTCAATCGAAATGCAATTGGCAAGAGTCATCGGAAATGTGGTTTCAACGATAAAAAATGAATCGCTCGACGGGCGGAAAATTTTGATCGTTCAAAACCTAAACGAACAATTGGAACCTTTTGGAAGTCCGATTGTTGCTCTTGACGCAATTGGTGCAGGTGTAGGCGAATTAGTTTTTTGGTGTCGTGGTAAAGAGGCTTCGTTTCCATTCAAACGTGATGCTACACCAACCGATTGCACGATTGTCGGAATAATTGATTCCGAATCACACGTTTATAATTCTGAGTGAAAAGGGAAAAGGGACGAGGGAAGAGATTATTCTTTCTTTTCCCTCGTCCCTAATAAAATGCTAATCGCAAGAGTCATCGGAAACGTAGTTGCAACGCAGAAAAATCAGCGTTACGAAGGTTCGCGGATTATGTTGTGTCGGCAACTTACGCCTGAATGTGAAGACACAAAAACGACGTTGCTTGCTTTGGATTCGGTTGGTTCGGGTGAAGGTGATATTGTTTTGGTAGTGCAAGAAGGTTTAAGTGCTTCGACTGCTTCGACCGGAAAACCCGGAGCGGCGATCGATTCGGCAATTGTCGGCGTAGTTGATTATGTTGATCTATTGCCGGATGAAGTGAAAGTAAAAGGTAAAAAGTAAAAAGGCAAAATTAAAAATGATGTCCGGCGACAATACTCAAAATTTAGCAGAGAAGATTGCGAATCTTTTGCAGAACGAAACGCAGTCGAGCGAATTTCAAATGCTTCAATCCAGCATCGAAAAACTCAATCAAAGATTGGACGGCATCGAAAAAAAAATCAATTCAGATTCTCTCCATTCTTCAAACTCCACTCTCCACACATCACATCCAAGTCAGGAAAAACATAACGTCATCGAAGCGATCGTTGATAAAGTTATGGGAAATGCACAAACAGAAAAGACTTGCACGTTTGAGCCAAACGACAAGCCTTGTGATTTCTGTTCAATGTGTAGTTCGCGTGGTTTTTAGCAATAAAACCCTTAACAAAATTACTTATCCTTCATATCATTTGCATCAAGTTTTGGAACTTCTTTCGCTCTTTCGTCCATTTGAAAATAAGGTTCTTCCGGGAAACCGACCATACTTGCCGTAATTACAGCAGGAAATTGATTGCGGGTCGTGTTGTAATCGGTTACAGCGGCATTATAATCTTTTCGAGCAACATTTATGCGGTTTTCCGTTCCTGCAACTTCATCCTGAACTTTCAAAAATCCTTCATTTGAACGCAGTTGAGGATAATTTTCAAACAATACAAGAAGCCTGCCTAATTCATTATTCGCTTGCCAGATTTCACTTTTCTGTTCAGGAGATTTTACACCATCTTCGCCTGCTGGTTTTGCATTCTGAGCATTAGCAAGTTTTGTGCGGGCATCGGCAATTTTACCAAATACGGTTTGTTCGTTAAATCCTGCGGCTTTGGCGGCTTCAAAAAGATTCGGAAGTTTGTCCGCACGTAATTGCATTGCACTTTCGACATTTGACCAAGCACCTTTAACTCTTTGTTGCTTTTCGGTCAATTCATTGTAACTGCAACCCGATAACGCGAACACAATAAAAAGTGTAAGTGATAATAATACTGCTTTTCTCATAATTTTCTCCTTGATTTGTAAATAGTAAATCGCAAAAAGATCAAATCAATTTTTTACTTTTTACTTAAATTCCCCATTTTATCAACCGCTTGAATAACCAATCCGATCTGTTCCAGATAATCTGCAAAAAGCTGATTAGCAGATGTTATTGTAAGCGATTCGATATTTTCATTTTCACGAATATCAAAAATTTTAGCAAATGATTTTCCATCAATATTAAGTTTTTCAACAGTTAAATTAACAATGTCGGTTTTAACAACGGGCGGTTCATCACCCAAAAGTAATAACACTGCTCGAAATAATGCGGAAAAACTCGTTAAACTATCCGCCATCAAATTTACAAGCAATTCAACCGAAGTTGAGGCGTGAATATATTCCCGACGCAATTTTATCAGTTTAGAACGGAATTCAAATTCCGTCTGATGACGCAGATATTTATCCGAAATTACGACACCATCCAAAACGTCAAAACCATACAAAACTTTCCTCGCACGTTCCATAAAATGAAACTCGATCGGAAAAACATCGCCTGCGTGTTTGATCTCGTCAACTGTGAAATAGACTGGAATCGGATGTCCCATTTTGTTCCATTCACGCATACAAGCGTGAGCGTTTCGCAAATCTTTCGGCGTAATTTCAAAAAGTGCGACGAGCAGATTGTAATCCGATTCGTGCGGAATAAAATCTCCCGCCGCCGCCGAACCATAAAGAATCACCGATGCCAAATTTGATCCGTGCGTCTGTTTTAGGTCGTCAATAAATGCTGAAAAATAATGTTTCATAATAATTCGTCAGTTGTTCGTGGTTAGTAGTCGGTAGCTAAATATCTTAAGTTAAATTTCAAAGTTTATTTTTACACAACAAACAACTGACAACTGACAACTAACCACTAACTAAAATTTACCATCCACCGCCGGCACCACCGCCGCCGAAATCACCGCCGCCACCGAATCCGCCCCAACCGCCGCCGGAACTTGAACTGCCACCGCTACCCCAACTCGAACCGCCTGAAGAACTTCCACCGCCCGAACCGCCGAGAATTATTCCCGTAAGGATTCCACCGAGAATATCTCCCGCGACATTACTACCGGAATTTCGTCTTCCTCTTCTGCCGCCGCCACCGCCACCACCGCCACCGATGTTGGCAAGGATTATAAAAATAAGTATGCCGAGCATAATTAAACAGGGAAATAGTTTGCCGCAATCAAAGTCATCGCTAATTCTTGGTGAATTTTCATTAACTTCATTAGCGTCATTTTGTGGATAAAATAATCCGCCGTTGTCGCTATTATCATTTTTACTGTTTATCGTTTTTATATATGCTTCAATCGTGTCTTCAACTCCTTTCGCATAATTTCCTGCTTTAAATTGCGGGACGAGATATTGACGTTGCAGAGAACCGACCAAGCCATCGGGTAATTCATCTTCCAAATCTCTGCTTACCTGCGTAAAATATTTACGGTCATCAATTGCTATAAATAATAATGCACTCGGATTGTCAGCTTCACGCGAACCGATTCCCCAACCTCTCGAAACTGCCAAAGAATAATCAAAAATCGGACGGTCTCCGGTTGTTTTGACTATGGCAACAGCCAATTCAACAGTTGGGTTTGTAGCTTTTTTAAATTCAATAACACGAGTTTCGAGTCTTTTTTGTGTTGCCGAATCCAACACATTTGCATAGTCCATGATCGGACTTGTCGGATTTGGTAAAGGTGATTTATCTAACGAAAAAGGTTCATTGTTCTGTGAGAACGAAATTTGAGCCGTGAAGCACAAAAACAATATGAGAAATTGTAATAATAGTATTTTTCGTTTCATTTGATTAAGTTTAATTTTGCCAAATTCCAATCAAATAGGAAAATAACGAATCTTGATTATCAATGTTCTAAAATTCCGTGCAAGACATAATGAATTAAGAAAAAGAATGCGACACCTGCGAAAACCGAAAATGAGACGAGCGGATTTTTTCCGCCGTGGTGATTAACTTCGGGAATTAGATCACTTGCCGCTACATAGAGCGTTACGCCGCCTGCGATTGGCAAAGCATAAGCTACGGCATAATCGAGATTTGAGCCAACCAAATAAAATCCAAGCACGCCGACAAGCGTTGTAAAACCGACCAGGGAAGTTGCGATCATAACTTCACGAAATTCCTTTCCGGTTGCCAAAACTAATGAAGCAATCGTAAAACCTTC
>JBGTHN010000634.1:0-4391 GCA_041746235.1 Pyrinomonadaceae bacterium
ATGAGAAATGGTTCATTTCATTTTTAGGTCCACGCGGAATTGTCGCCGCTTCAGTTGCGACTTTTTTCTCACTTGAATTGATGGAAAAGGGATATTCAAGAGATGGAAATATCTATGTAACACTTGTCTTTGCAGTCATACTTGGGACTGTTTTAATTGAAGGATCACTTGCCGGATGGACGGCGAAATTTTTTAGAGTTATGCCACGTTTAACAGTAATTATAGGTGCGGACGAAACTGCTCGTTTGTTGGCGATAAGATTGGTCGAAGCGGGTGAATTTGTGTCAATGATTGATACAAATGAAGAAAATTGTTCCGCCGCAAAGGATTTAAAAGGTGTCAATGTTTTTTGCGACGATGCGACCAATACAAATGTTTTAAGGCAATCGGGAGTTCCGACCGCAAAAGCCGTTATTGTCGCTACACCAAGCGATAAAGTGAACATTTTGATAAGTCAGGTCGTGCGTTCAAACTTCGGCGAAAAACGAGTTGTTGCACGGGCAAATACGACTTCAAATATGTCTGCGTTTGAGGATGCCGGAATCGAAACAATGAGTCCGGTGCAGGCTTCGGTCGCTATTCTTGAAAATATGGTTTTGCGTCCTAGTTTGTTTCAATTACTTGCCACAACAAAACCGGAAGAAGAAAAAATTGATGAAGTTCGCGTTCGGTCAAGACGCAGTATAAATAAAAGTTTGGCGGATTTGCATTTGCAGGGTTCTTTAGTTGTTGCATTAAGGCGTGATGGCAAAGTGATTCAACCGAGTGGTGCAACAATACTTCGTTATAACGATATTTTAACGATTCTTGGAGATGACAAATCACTTGAAAAAGCCAAGAAAATGATTCAAGGCATTGAATAAATCTTATAGAATTTCTAGTAAGAATTTGTAAAAACATCAAAACAAGAAGTTTTTAAGTTGATGAAAGAAATAGTTTTAGCCACGGATTTGGGCGGCACAAATTTACGTATGGCGGCAGTCAGTAGAGATGGACAGGTTTTGTCGCGTGTAAAATACAAAACTCCGCGTTCCGAAAATCCGGCTGAAATTGTTGCAGTAATAACAGATGCTGTGGAGGAATGTAAATCTACATTAATTGATTGCGAAGTTCTTGCAATTGGGGCGGCTGTTCCGGGTGTAATGAATTTTGAAAAAGGTTTGGTTATGAAATCGCCGAATTTGCCTGAACTCGACGGATTTGAAATAGTTGCGGCTTTAGAGAAAAAGCTGAGTATAAGAACAATTTTGGAAAACGATGCGAATGCGGCGGCGATTGGAGAAAACTGGCTTGGTGCATCGAAGGGATTTGATACTTCAATTATGGTTACGCTCGGAACGGGAGTTGGTGGCGGAGTAATAATTAATGGTGGAATTTTACGTGGAATTGACGGCACAGCAGGTGAAATCGGGCATATAAATGTCGAACCCGAAGGACAGCCGTGTGGTTGTGGAAGTCACGGATGCGTTGAACAATATGCTTCGGCAACGGCGATCGTTAGAATTGCAAAAGAAGTTGCAAAGGAAAATAATTCAAATACTTTGCTGAAATATCACGACTTAACATCCGAAAATGTGTTTGAAACTGCAATGAAAGGTGATGAATCAGCGTTAGAAGTTTTTCGTCAACAAGGCTATTATTTAGGAATAATGCTGGCAGGATTAATAAATACATTAAATCCCGAAGCAATCGTTATTGGCGGTGGTGCAGCGGGCAGTTGGGATTTATTTATTTCTTACCTCAAAAGGCAGATAGAAATTCGTTGTTATAAACAACCCGCAAATCGTGCTAAAATTGTTCCTGCCGAACTTGGTGACGATGCAGGTATCTTGGGCGTTGCCGGATTAGCTTTTCAAATGCAAAAAAGTAAAAAGCAGTAATTAAATGATTTTGTGTTTATGTTTTGTTCTTGATGTAAAATTTAATTGTTGAGACTTTCAAATCTATGAATGTATATAAAAAAATTTTGGTCAAACTTTTTGAAGTTACGGGCGGTAAGGACACAGAAGCTGTTGATTTCAAAGAGTTGATAAAATCTGAGGGATTTTATCCGAGTTATCGTGACATATTTAAGCAGATGAGCCAACAAGGTTGGATTGCTGAAACAGGTAGAGAAGACATCATAAAAATTACTCATTGGGGAATCAAAGAAGCGAAAAAAGTTCAAACGGGGACAAAGGATGGAACGCGGGAAATTCAAAGAAGTGCCAATCGTTTTAAAGAAGATGTTAAAGAATTTCTTGTAATGACTGAAGAGTTTGCCAATGACATTACCGAAGAACATTTTAAGTTGGTTGAAAATAAATTTGATAAAATAAATGAAGCTATCAAGGAGTTAAAAGTGAATTTTTAATAACGGCTTGCTTTTCATTGCTTAATTCGTGTATGCTTATCGTTTCCTGCTAGGCGTAGGAACGCAAAACGTGGGTTTTCGCACCCACTTTTTATTTTGGAAAAAATAAGGTTGTGAATAAAATAAATCTTGTAGAAAGAGTTCGTGAAATAGCGGCTCAAGTCGTTGAAAAACAGGCTTTAGAATTGGTTCACGTTGAGATAGACGGAGCCGGAAAAGGTCAAACGGTTCGAATCTTTATTGATAAGGATTCAGGAATCACGCACGAAGATTGTGCGGTTGTCAGCCATGAAGTTGAACAGATTCTTGAGGAAAAAGATATTTTTCCGAATGCGTATCTTCTGGAAGTTTCATCTCCCGGAATTGAACGCGGACTTTATAGCCTAAAAGATTTTGAAAAATTTTCTGACAGTTTAGCAAAGGTCAAAACACATACAGACATAAACGGTCAGAGAAATTTTCGCGGAAAAATAAACGGAATTAACGGCGAAGAAATTATTTTTGATGATAAAACGAACGGAATTGTAAATATCCCGTTTGTATTTGTGAAAAAAGCAAATCTGGAATTTGATATTGAAAAAGAATTAAAACAAGCGAAAAAACGTAAATCTTAGACAATTGGGAATTACGATAGAAGAATATGATAACGACAATCGGGCAGAATATTGATGCTTTAAAAGAAGAATACGGTCTTGACCGTGAATTGGTGATCGAAGCGATGAAAGATGCGGTTCTTGCCGCCGCCCGCAAACAATTTAGAACAGAATATAAAGGCGGAGAAGGTCTTCAAGTTGATTGGAATAATGAGGAAGGAATGGTCGAAATTTCTGCCCAGAAAACAATCGTCAGAGAAGTAGAAAGCCCTTCAACCGAACTTTCTTTAGAGGAAGCGATCGAATTAACCGGCGATGATGAAGTTGAAATCGGCGATATGTTGTTATTGCCTTTACCAACCGAAGAATTAGGTCGCATTGCCGCACAGACGGCGAAACAAATTCTTATTCAAAAGGTTCGTGAAGCCATTCGTGAAAAGGTCTATGAAGAGTATATAGACCGTAAAGGCGAACTAATAAACGGTTTAGTAAAAAGATTTGAACGCGGAGATTTGATCGTTGATTTAGGAACAAATCTTGAGGCAATTCTGCCGAAACGCGAACAAACTCGTGGTGAAACTTGGACAATCAATGACAGAATTCGCGTCGTGATTGAAAATGTCAGCACAGAATTACGTGGTCAACAAGTAGTAGTTTCAAGAGCTTCGGCGGAACTTCTTAAGCGTTTGTTTGAAATGGAAGTTCCTGAAATTTATGACAATACAGTTGTCATAAAATCGGCTGTGAGAGAACCCGGTGACCGTGCAAAAATCGCTGTGGCAACCAACGAAAAAGATGTTGATCCGGTTGGTGCTTGCGTTGGAATGAAAGGTTCTCGTGTTCAATCAATCATTAAGGAATTACGCGGCGAAAAAATTGATATTATCGAATGGTCGGATGAACCGTCGGTATTTGCGGCAAATGCTTTAAGTCCGGCAAAAGTTTCACAGGTTCGGATCACGGACATCAACGAACGAAAGATGGAAGTGATCGTTACGGAAGACCAATTATCTTTGGCAATCGGAAAGCGTGGTCAGAATGTTCGACTCGCAACAAGGCTTGTCGGTTGGGATATAGATATTGTCAGCGAAGAAGTTCTGAAAAAAGAAATCACCAAGAAAATGGGAGAAATGATGGCTTCAGGTGAAGTTGTTCCAATTTCTGCACTTGATGGAATGAACCCGATCTTTGTTGATATACTGGCTGAAAAAGGTGTTAAGGATATTGAAGCTTTATCAAATGTAAGTCTTGATGATTTAACTGAAATGCTTGATATAAGCCTTGATGACGCAAAAACAATTTTAGATGCAGCTGTGAAAGTTGTTGAATTGCGTGATTCGGCACCTAAGGAAAATGAGTCAACAGAAACTGAAACTTCAGAAGAAGTTACAGAAAATGTTGATGAAAAGAAAACGGTTGAAGAAGCGGGTGATAAAGCCACAGCA